>NZ_DAMDQC010000018.1:0-46980 GCF_032082325.1 Pantoea sp. CTOTU50773
GGATTACGAGCCGGATGAGTGGCAATCGACCTTTAGCGAGTTTCATGACGCCGATGCACAAAACTCGCACAGCTACTGCTTTGAGATTTTAGATCGCCGTTGATGTTTATCCCGGCACCCATCAATGTGCCCCTGAGAAAATCGTCTCATTTCGTCGTGGTGTTGCCCTACAGGGCGACCGGGAAATCTCAGAACCACCCTTTATAGCGAACAAAAAAAAGCCCCGCTCACGTTGCGGGGCTTTTTGTTTATGACATGTCGCTCAATGGCGGATGTACGCTGGTGGCACTCTCTGCCATCGCCTTCTCACGGTTAGAGGCCTGCACATAATAGCGTTGCGATTCCCAATGCAGCAGCGTCAGCGTGCCGCCCCAGCAGCAACCGGTATCCAGGCCGATAATGTGCTCAGGCGTCCCTTTGCCTTCCAGTGAAGCCCAGTGACCAAACACCTGCGTGTAGTCACTGCTGATCTTGCCGGGAACAAGGAACCAGGGTTTCAGCGGCGGTGGAGCAGAGTTGGGGGCTTCTTTGCAGATCATATCCAACTGACCGTTGGGGAAGCAGAAGCGCATACGCGTCAGGGCATTGGTACTGAAGCGCAGACGCGCCAAGCCGCTCAATTCCGGCGTCCAGTTGTTCGGCATGTCGCCGTACATCGCATCCAGGAACAGCGGGTAGGTGTCGCTGGCCAGCACGGCTTCAACTTCACGCGCACAGAGTTTTGCCGTGTCGAGATCCCACTGCGGTGTGATACCCGCATGAGCCATCAACAACTTTTTCTCTTCATCCACTTGTAGCAGCGGCTGGCGACGTAACCAGTTGATCAGCTCATCCGCGTCCTGCGCCTCTAACAATGGCGTCAGACGATCTTTAGGTTTGTTACGGCTGATGCCCGCATAAACCGCCAGCAGATGCAGATCGTGATTGCCGAGCACCAGTCGTACGCAATCTCCCAGCGATTTCACATAGCGCAGCACATCCAGCGAACCCGGGCCACGCGCCACTAAGTCGCCGGTTAGCCAAAGCTCGTCTTGCTGCGGATCGAAATCAACCTGCGCCAGCAGCGCACGTAGCTCGTCATAACAGCCGTGAATATCGCCAATCAGGTATGTACTCATTACGTCAGTCCGATCAAAACGCGCCGCCCGGACTGGCCGGGCGGAGGGGGATTAATGTATGTGGGTTTGCACGGCGAGTCGGAACACCGGAATGTCGACGTGAAATTCTTCACCTTCATCGTCGATCATCACATAGTGACCTTGCATGGTGCCCATAGGGGTTTCCAGAATCGCACCGCTGGTGTACTGATACTCACCGCCAGCGGCAATGTGCGGTTGCTCGCCAACCACACCTTCCCCCTGAACTTCAGTCTCACGACCGTTGCCATTGGTGATAAGCCAGTAGCGACTATGCAGTTGAACGCTATTTCGTCCCAGATTACGTATGGTGATGGTGTAGGCAAACACGTAACGATCCTCGTCGGGCAAGGATTGTGATTCCACATATTGACTCAATACATGAATACAGACGCGGGCCAGTTCACTCATACACTTATTTCTCCGGGGTTTCAGCCTGATGATTGCCCAGCCAGTTCGCCAATTGGCAATACTGTGCCACGGTGACATTCTCAGCACGCAGCGAGGCATCAATGTTCAGTTCATCCAACGCACCCGCAGTAAACATATGTGCAAGGCTGTTACGCAGGGTTTTACGGCGTTGACCAAAGGCTTCAGTGGTGATGCGGCTCAGCAGGCGAATATCGCTCACCGGATAAGGTGGTTCTGGGTAAGGCATCAAACGCACCACGGCGGAATCAACTTTTGGCGCAGGCGTGAAGGATTCGGGTGGAACTTCCAGCACCGGAATCACCTGGCAATAGTACTGCGCCATCACGCTCAGGCGGCCATACGCTTTACTGCCTGGTCCGGCAACCAAACGGTTTACCACTTCTTTCTGCAGCATGAAGTGCATGTCTTTAATCGAACCAGTATAGCTGAAAAGGTGGAACATCAGCGGGGTCGAAATATTGTACGGCAGGTTGCCAAAGACGCGCAGTGGCTGACCTTTCTCTTGCGCCAGCGCCGAGAAATCGAAAGTCATGGCATCTTGCTGATAAATGGTCAGCTTCGGTCCGAGGAACGGATGGGTCTGCAAACGTGCAGCCAGATCGCGGTCCAGCTCTACAACGGTCAGTTCATCGAGGCGTTCGCCCACCGGTTCAGTTAAGGCACCCAGGCCGGGACCAATCTCCACAATCGCTTCTCCCTTCTGCGGGTGAATAGCGGAGACAATGCTGTCGATAATGTACTGATCGTTCAGGAAGTTCTGCCCGAAACGTTTACGGGCAAAATGCCCCTGATGGACGCGATTATTCATTACTGCTCTTGATCATAGTGATGGCGAGATTAAGCGCCGTGATAAAGCTGCCCGGTTCCGCCTTGCCCTGGCCGGCTAATTCCAGCGCGGTACCATGGTCGACAGAAGTCCGGATAAAGGGCAGGCCAAGGGTGATATTCACCGCGCGACCAAACCCCTGAAATTTTAGCACCGGTAAGCCCTGATCGTGATACATCGCCAGGACCGCATCGGCATGCTGTAGGTACTTCGGCTGGAACAGCGTATCAGCCGGTAATGGGCCGGTAAGCTGTATACCTTCCTGACGCAGTTCGTCGAGCGCCGGAATGATAGTATCAATTTCTTCACGGCCCATATGGCCGCTTTCGCCCGCGTGCGGATTCAGGCCGCAGACAAAGATATGCGGATGGGGTAAACCGAACTTCTGCTGTAAATCCTGATGCAGAATCGTAATCACCTCATGCAGGCTGTCGCGAGTAATCGCATCAGCGACATCTTTTAACGGCAAATGCGTAGTGGCGAGCGCGACGCGTAACTCTTCGGTGGCCAGCATCATCACCACGCGATCGCCACCGGCACGCTCGGCGAAGAATTCGGTATGACCGGTAAACGGAATGCCGGCGTCATTGATGACGCCTTTGTGCACGGGTCCGGTAATCAACGCAGCAAATTCACCGTTTAGGCAACCGTCGCAGGCACGCGCCAGCGTTTCCAATACGTAATGCCCATTCGCTACGGTTAATTCACCAGGCGTGACCGGCTGCGCGGTATCAACCTGCAGCAGCGTTAACGTACCGGCCTGCTGTACTTGTGCCGCAACACCCGGTTGGTAATCGCGCAGCGTAAGCGGTAAGCCCAGTTGCTGGGCTCGCTGACGCAGCACATGGCCATCGGCACAGACCACCAGTTCAACTGGCCAGTCGAGCTGAGCCAGTTGAACGGTGAGATCAGGACCAATCCCGGCGGGTTCGCCGGGGGTGATCACGACACGATAATTACTGACCATTGTTGTCCAGAATCTTCACGTAAGCACTGGCGCGTTGTTCCTGCATCCAGGTTTGTGCTTCTTCGGCAAATTTACGGTTAAACAGCAGACGATAAGCACGCTCTTTCTGCGCCGCATCGGTTTTATCAACCTGACGGGTATCCAGTAACTGAATCAGATGCCAGCCGAAGGAGGAGTGTACCGGCTCACTGACCTGGCCTTTTTGCAGCTTCAGCAGCGCATCACGGAAGGCAGGATCGTAGATTTCAGGCGTTGCCCAGCCGAGATCACCACCCTGGTTAGCAGAACCCGGATCGTCAGAGAACTGTTTTGCCGCCGCAGCAAAGGTGGTTTTGCCACTCTTGATGTCAGCTGCGATCTGCTCGATCTTCGCTTGTGCCTGCGCATCAGTGAGGATCGGAGAAGGCTTCAGCAGAATATGGCGTGCATGCACTTCGGTGACAGAGATGTTTTTACTCTCACCGCGCAGATCGTTCACTTTAAGAATATGGAAGCCAACACCAGAACGTATTGGGCCGACGATGTCGCCCTTCTTCGCGGTGCTTAACGCTTGCGAGAACAGGGTCGGCAACTCTTCAATTTTCGCCCAACCCATGTTGCCGCCTTTCAGCGCCTGCGGATCGGCAGAGTAGGTCACTGCCATTTTGCCGAAATCGGCACCGCTTTTCAGTTGACCGACCAATTGACGCGCCAGCGCTTCCTGATCGTCAACCTGCTGCTGCGTAGGGTTTTCTGACAGTGGCAGCAAGATCTGGCTCACGTTCAGTTCAGTGCCCTGAGTATTCTGTGAACCAATCTGCGTTGCCAGCGTATCGACTTCCTGCGGCAGGATCGTCACACGGCGGCGCACTTCGTTATTACGCACTTCAGAGATCAGCATTTCCTGACGGATCTGCGCACGGTAGGCGTTGTAGTTCATTCCGTCATAGGCCAGGCGGCTGCGCAACTGATCCATGCTCATCTTATTTTGTGCGGCAATATTCTGGATTGCCTGATCCAACTGCTGATCGCTGACCTGCAGGCCGGCTTTCTCGCCCATCTGAAGAATGATGGCATCCATGACCTGACGCTCAAGGATCTGATGACGCAAGGTTTTGTCATCAGGCAACTGTTGATGAGCTTGCTGCGCCTGTGATTTCACAGTGCGCATCATGTTATCAACGTCACTTTCCAGTACCACGCCGTTATTCACGACGGCAGCAACTTTATCAAGCTCTTGTGGGGCTGCGAACGCAGTGTTAGCGGTGATCGCTACACCAAGAATCAGCATTCTCCAGTTCTTCATACTTTATCCATTGTTGTTTCCGCACTGCGGGATAGCCTGTCAAACATCACAACATCAGAAAGCGCGCTGGTAAGGGATGATGCCCTGACGCAGCATTTCATTGGTGCCTAAGCCATAGTTAGAACTCAGACCACGTAGCTCAATGTTGAATGAGATTTGGTTGTCGTACTTACTGTCGTTGTTTTCCCAACCGTTGATCTTGCGCTCGTAACCCAGACGAATGGCGTAGCAGCACGAGCTGTACTGCAGGCCAACTAACTGCTCAGCAGGGCGACTGTTGCGGGTATCGTAGTAATATCCGCCCACCAGTGACCAGGCATCGGCAATTGGCCAACTCGCGGTTGCGCCAACTTGTGAAATCCCGTTTTTGTAGATCGGGTTCGTCAGCAAGCTGGAGTTGTTCAACGCCT
Source organism: Pantoea sp. CTOTU50773 (assembly GCF_032082325.1). NCBI lineage: Bacteria > Pseudomonadati > Pseudomonadota > Gammaproteobacteria > Enterobacterales > Erwiniaceae > Pantoea > Pantoea sp. CTOTU50773. Next base: position 5,057 of record NZ_DAMDQC010000018.1, read on the forward strand.
GCGCCACGTATTCCGGGCTGCTGTAGCGATAGCTCAACTGCACCATACGATCGGCATCCTGACGGTATTCCAGGATGGCGTTGCCTTGTGCAACGTTATCGAGACGGGTGTCATACTGCAGACCGCCACGCGCGCCCCAGCGATCGCTGATTTTCCAGTAGGTATCCCCGGCCCACACCAGGCTGCCGGTATCATCCTCATCACTCGTCTGGTTTACGCCGGTACGAGACGGGGTAAACGAGTAGATTTGACCCACAGAAACGTTAAAACGTTCAACCAGATCGTTATCATAAATTCGTGTGGTCACACCGGTTGAGACTTCGTTAGCCGACGCGATACGATCCAGGCCGCTATAGGTACGATCGCGGAACAGACCGGTATAGTCGGTTTGCAGCAGGGTAGAGTCGTACGGATAGATGCTGCTCTGGTTGCGATACGGGATATAGAGGTACTGCACACGCGGTTCCAGCGTTTGCGTGTAGCCAGGTTCCCAATCCATATCACGGTCAAACACCAAGCGACCATCCACTTTGAACTGCGGCAGAGTGCGGTTGACGGAGCTATCTAATTGATTACCGTTGCTGGAAATATTAGAGATTTCGTTATTGTTATAACGATCAATATTGTCCTGCTGGTAGTGCGTAGCGAGGAACTTTGCTTCGGTATCCAGGCTGGCCCAGCCATTTGACAGCGGTAAATTTAACGTCGGTTCAATGTGAAGACGCGTTGCTTCAGGCATTTTGCTATTCACGTTGGTGAATTTCACTGCCTGAGCGTAGATGTGGCCATCAAATGGTCCAATATCGTTCTGATAGGCGTTCAGGTCGAGCTGTGGCATGGCACGATAGACGTTGGTCGAATCTGTGTTACCAAATACCTGGAAATCTTTGGTCGACAGCGTGGCGTCCCAGTTGGTGTCCGCGTAGCCAAAGCTGAATTTCTGCGTCGCATAACCGTCAGTAGAGTTGTAATACTTCGAGTCGAGATCGTTGAAGTAATACGGGTCACTTACCTTGGTGTAATTGGCATTGAAGCGCCAGTGCTGCTCATAGACACCAGCATGCTGCCAGTAGAACAGCCAGCGATCTGAGTTATCATTTTCGGCGATGCCACGCACCGCTTTGTCGTTGTCGTACTGCTTATCGGACGGCAGATAATCCAGTTCCATCAAACCGGCACCAAACACGGTCAGATAGCGGAATTCGTTCTGCAATTGCAGACCACGTTTGCTCATGTAATGCGGCGTAATCGTGGCATCGGCCTGTGGCGCGATGTTCCAGTAATACGGCAGCATAAATTCGAAGCCGTTGTTACTACCGTACTTCGCATTCGGGATCAGGAAACCGGAGCGACGGCGATCGCCAATCGGTAACTGCAAATATGGGCTGTAAAACACCGGCACATTGCCGAGTTTAAAGCGGGCGTTCCAAATCTCCGCCACTTCTTCCTGACGGTCCTGGATCACTTCAGAACCGACCACGCTCCAGCTATTAGAGCCGGGCAGGCAAGAGGTGAAGCTGCCGTTTTCCAGAATGGTATAACGGTTGTCGCCACGCAGTTTCATCTGATCGGCAACGCCACGGCCCTGACGGCCCACCATCTGGTAATCACCGTTCCACACGTTGGTGTCTTTGGTGTTCAGATTGGACCACGCTTTCGGACCTTTCAGGATGACCTGGTTGTCGTCATAGTGCACATTACCCAGCGCATCCACGGTACGCACTGGCGTGGTCTGTCCATCCTGCTGACGCTGATGCAGTTGCATCTCATCGGCACGTAAGCGGCTGTTGCCCTGCTGCACATCAACATTGCCCGTGAATACCGCGTCATTCGGGTAGTTACCCTTGGCCGAGTCAGAGTTGATGGTGACAGGCAGGGAATTGGTGTCGCCGCTGACCAGCGGACGGTTATAGCTCGGCACGCCCAGCATACATTGCGACATAAGATCGTCGGCGAATGACTGCTGACTGTAGAGCGCTGCACCAATCATGGTTGCCAGCAGGGTAGGTATCTGTTTTTTCATACGCGGTTCGGGATTTCCATGAGAACGGGCATCATGCCGACAATCGGCTCAGAGACTAACTTACTGCCCGGCGTTGTGCCAGTGTTAATCCTTGTCTGATCGCGTTGCTGTTAGGCACTGAAGTAAATGAAAGGTATGATAATGCAATTTTCAGCCGCAAGCATGGCGAATTGAGGAGTTTATGCGCTACTGGGGAAAAGTTATTGGTCTGGCTCTCGGCTTACTTTCCGGAGCAGGCTTCTGGGGCATTGTACTGGGTCTGATCATTGGTCATATGTTTGACAAAGTGCGCAGCGTAAAAGGACAGGGCTATTTCGCCAATAATCAGGCGCGACAGACGCTGTTTTTCAGTACCACTTTTCAGGTGATGGGTCATTTGACCAAGTCAAAAGGGCGCGTCACCGAGGCAGATATCCAGATTGCTTCCTTATTTATGGATCGTATGCAACTGCATGGCGATGCCCGCATGGCTGCGCAGCGTGCTTTCCGCGAAGGCAAGCAAAGTGACTATCCGCTGCGGAATAAATTGCGTGAACTGCGCAGCGCCTGTTTTGGTCGTTTTGATCTGATTCGGATGTTTCTGGAAATTCAGATTCAGGCGGCATTTGCTGACGGTTCGCTGCATCCCAATGAACGCCAGGTGCTGTATGTAATCGCGGAAGAGCTGGGCATTTCGCGGGCACAGTTCGATCAGTTCCTTCGCATGATGGAAGGTGGGCAACAATTTGGTGGCGGTGGCTCCTCTTATGGTGGTGCTTATCAACAGGCGAAACGCGGACCGACGCTGGATGATGCCTGTAGTGTGCTGGGGGTAAAAAGCAGCGATGACAGCACCACCATTAAACGCGCTTACCGTAAGCTGATGAGTGAGCATCATCCGGACAAACTGGTGGCGAAAGGGTTACCGCCAGAAATGATGGAGATGGCGAAGCAGAAAGCGCAGGAGATTCAGGCGGCTTACGATTTGATTCGTAAGGAGAAAGGTTTTAAATAGCCTGGAACGTTAAGATTGAATTTGAAAGGGCCGTCATGACTGACGGCCCTTTTTTATGACCTGCAGATTAAAAATCTGCTGGCTGCTTAAACGTCATGCTGTTGCCAAACGCCGGATGGGTAATGGTTAATGACTCCGCGTGCAGTTGCAGACGCGGCGCCATGCTCAGTGCTTCTTCATGGGCATAAAAGCGGTCGCCCAAAATCGGGTGACCCAGCGCCAGTAGATGCACGCGCAGCTGGTGCGAGCGGCCGGTAATCGGCTTGAGCCGCACGCGGGCGCTGTTGCTCGCTTCGTATTCCAGCACCTGATATTCGGTCTGAGCGGCTTTACCGTTCTCGAAGCATACCATTTGCTTAGGGCGATTAGGCCAGTCGCAAATCAGCGGCAGATCGATCAATCCCTCTTCCGCCGCAGGATGGCCCCACACGCGTGCCACATAATACTTTGACGGCTCACGCTCGCGGAACTGCCGCTTGAGCTCTCTTTCCGCAGCCTTATTCAACGCCACCACGATCACGCCGCTGGTGGCCATATCCAGGCGATGCACCGATTCCGCCTGAGGGAAATCACGTTGAATGCGCGTCATCACGCTATCTTTGTGCTCCTCCAGGCGACCAGGCACCGACAACAAGCCGCTTGGCTTGTTGACCACCATAATGTGCTCGTCCTGATACAGAATATGTAGCCAGGGGTCGAGCGGCGGATTGTAGGCTTCCATCAACATGTCGTAGTGGCCTTCAGCAATTATTGGTGCGTGACAACGATCAGACGCAGCGCGTCCAGACGCCAGCCCGCATCACCGAGGCTCGCCAGCACCTGCTCGCGATTGCTTTCCAGCGCTTCAACCTCATCATCACGGATGTTGGGGTTGACCGCTCGCAGCGCTTCAAGACGTGATAGCTCGGCACTCAGCTTCTCATCCGCCTCGACTTTCGCCGCTGCGATGATCGCCTGTGCTTCCGGAATCACCACTTTTTCGGCCTGGGTCAGAATCTCGTGCACTTCCTGCTGCACTGCGTTAACCAGTTTGCTACCGGTATGACGATTCACGGCGTTTAACTGGCGGTTAAAGCTTTCAAACTCCACTTTGCCTGCCAGGTTGTTGCCCGCACGATCCATCAGCAGACGCACCGGCGTTGGCGGCAGGAAGCGGGTGAGTTGCAGGCTTTTCGGAGCCTGCGCTTCAACCACGTACACCATCTCAACCAGCAGCGTCCCAACCGGCAGCGCTTTGTTCTTCAGCAGTGACAATGCACAGCTGCCGGTATCGCCGGACAGGATCAAATCGAGACCATTACGGATCAGCGGATGTTCCCAGGTGATGAACTGGGTGTCTTCACGCGACAGCGCCTGGTTACGGTTGAAGGTCACGGTACAGCCATCTTCCGGTAAACCTGGAAAATCCGGCACCAGCATATGATCGGATGGCGTCAGCACGATCAGGCTGTCACTGCGGTCTTCCTGGTTGATGCCGACGATATCGAACAGGTTCAGCGCGAAGTTAACCAGGTCGGTGTCGTTATCCTGTTCGCCGATAGCATTCGCCAGCGCCTGCGCTGCTTCGCCGCCGTTGGAGTTCAGCTCCAGTAAGCGGTCACGACCCTGCTCCAGCTGCGCTTTCAGCGTGTCGTGCTGTTTGCGGCTCTCTGCAATAAATTCATCCAGCCCCTGTGGATTCTCAGGTGCGGCGAGGTATTCGATTAACTTGCTGTATTCGCTGTCATAAATGGCGCGTCCAGTTGGACAGGTATGCTCAAACGCATCCAGGCCCTCGTGGTACCAGCGCAGCAGCACCGCCTGGGCGGTTTTTTCCAGCCATGGCACCAGGATCTGAATGTCGTGCATTTGGCCGATACGGTCGAGACGGCCAATACGCTGTTCCAGCAGATCCGGGTTAAACGGCAGGTCGAACATTACCAGACGGCTGGCGAACTGGAAATTACGGCCTTCAGAACCGATCTCCGAGCACAGCAGTACCTGTGCGCCTTCTTCTTCTGAGGCGAAGAACGCCGCAGCGCGGTCGCGTTCCAGAATGGATAATCCTTCGTGGAACACTGCAGCACGAATACCTTCGCGCTCGCGCAGCACCTGCTCCAGTTGCAGCGCAGTGGCAGCCTGAGCGCAAATCACCAGTACTTTCTCTTTACGGTTGCTGGTCAGGTAACCCATCAGCCACTCGACGCGCGGGTCGAAGTTCCACCAGGTACCGCTATCACCTTCAAATTCCTGATAAATCTTTTCCGGATACAGCATGTCACGCGCGCGTTCTTCTGCGCTCTTGCGTGTGCCCATAATGCCGGAAACTTTAATCGCGGTTTGATACTGCGCAGGCAGTGGCAAACGAACCTGGTGCAGTTCGCGTTTCGGGAAGCCCTTCACGCCGTTACGGGTGTTACGGAACAGCACGCGGCTGGTGCCGTGGCGGTCCATCAACATCGAGACCAGCTCTTTGCGTGCGTCTTCTTTGCCTTCACGATCGCTGTTCGCCACCTGCAGCAGCGGCTCGATGTCCTGTTCACCGATCAGGTCATTGATCAGGTTCATCTCTTCATTGGTGATCGCCTGATCGGCCAGCAGCGAACTCACCGCATCGGCCACCGGGCGATAATTCTGCTGCTCAGCCACGAACTGGCTGAAGTCGTGGAAGCGATTTGGATCGAGCAGACGTAAACGGGCAAAGTGACTTTCCAGACCCAGCTGTTCCGGCGTGGCCGTCAGCAGCAGCACGCCCGGCGTTTTTTCCGCCAGCTGTTCAATCACCTGATATTCACGGCTTGGCGCATCTTCGCTCCAGGCCAGATGGTGGGCTTCATCGACCACCAGCAGATCCCAGTCGGCATCGGCCAGCAATTCAAGACGCTGCTTGTTACGGCGTACGAAATCCAGTGAACAGATAATCAGCTGTTCGGTTTCGAAGGCGTTATCGCTGTCGTGCTGGGCTTCGGTGTAGCGGTCGTCATCAAACAGGGCAAAGCGCAGGTTGAAGCGGCGCAACATCTCTACCAGCCACTGGTGCTGCAGCGTTTCCGGCACCACGATCAGTACGCGATCGGCACGACCGGCCAGCAACTGTTGCTGAATAATCATCCCGGCTTCAATGGTTTTACCCAGGCCCACTTCATCCGCCAGCAACACGCGTGGCGCATGACGACGGCCAACATCATGGGCGATATGCAGCTGATGCGGAATCAGGTTGGTGCGCATGCCGCGCAGGCCGCTGATCGGCAGGCGATACTGCTCACTCTGGTATTTACGCGCACGGAAGCGCAGGGAAAAACGGTCCATACGGTCGAGCTGACCGGCGAACAGGCGATCCTGAGGCTTACTGAACACCAGTTTGCTATCCAGCATCACTTCGCGCATCACCACGCCGCTTTCTTCGGTGTCGAGACGCGTGCCGATGTAAGTCATTAATTCGTTATCGTTGCGGACTTCATCGACGCTCATCTGCCAACCTTCGTGGTTGGTGATGGTGTCGCCCGGATTGAAAATCACACGGGTGACGGGAGCATCATTACGGGCATACAGGCGGTTTTCGCCGGTTGCCGGGAACATCATGGTGATCATGCGCGTATCGATCGCCACCACCGTTCCTAATCCCAGTTCACTTTCCGTATCACTAATCCAGCGCTGACCCAGTGTAAAAACCATATATTTTTAGCTCGACTCTCTGACATGCCATAAAGAAGTTCACCTGCTCTCAGGCAATACATCACCGCCAAACGAGAGTTTGGTCAGAGTGTCTATGCGGTGAGAAACAGGAAGGGCGCTATGGTACTGGATGGCAGGGCATTCGTCACCTGTCAAAAAAGCCCCAGCTGCCCGGTGATAAGTGTAGCAAAGTCATCGCCGACGAAGGGTAAAATGCCATCTGCCACCGGTTGTAACTGTTTGGTGACATAGTGATCATAGTCGAGCGGCGTGGTGCGCGCTTCCAGCGGTTCCGGGCCAGCGGTCGCCATCACATAGCGAATGTACCCGCCATTTTGATGCTGTAATGGACGCTGTAATTTCCGATTTTGCTCATCGGCGAGGCGAGCCGCGCGTACATGGGGTGGCACGTTTTTTTCATAATCTTTTAACGGGCGGCGCAGGCGCTTTTTGTAGACCAGTAATTCATCCAGTTCGCCCGCCAGCAGCTGCGCCACGGTCTCACGGATATAATCCTGCCATGGCTCACCACGAAAAATTCGGCCATACAGATTTTGCTGGAACTGCTGCGCCAGCGGTGTCCAGTCGGTGCGCACTGACTCCAGCCCTTTAAACACCAGCCGTTCTGTTCCGTCGCAGCGAATCATGCCGGCGTAGCGCTTTTTACTGCCTTGTTCAGCACCGCGAATGGTGGGCATCAGGAAGCGACTGAAATGGGTTTCGTACTCTAATTCCAGTGCGCTCTCCAGCCCGTAAGTCTGCTGCAGATGTTGCTGCCACCACGCATTGACCTGTTTAGCCAGACGATGACCAATGGCGGCGGCCTCTGCCTCGCTGTGTGCGCCTTTCAACCAGACAAAGGTGGAGTCGGTGTCGCCATAAATCACATCAAACCCTTCGGCTTCAATCAGCTCACGTGTTTGCTGCATGATGGCGTGGCCACGCAGGGTAATTGAAGACGCAAGACGTGGATCAAAGAAGCGACAGGCGCTGGTGCCAAGCACGCCGTAAAAGGCATTCATGATGATTTTCAGCGCCTGTGACAAAGGCTGATTGCCGTTGCGTTTAGCCGCTTCACGCCCTTGCCAAATCTGCTCCACAATCGCTGGCAGGCAATGGGTTTGGCGTGAGAAGCGCGCATGGCGAAACCCGGGCACGGAATCGGCATCGTCTGGATGCGCCAGCCCCTCCACCAAACCGACGGGATCGATCAAAAAGGTGCGAATAATGGAGGGATAAAGGCTTTTGTAATCGAGCACCAGCACCGAGTCGTACAGGCCGGGCCGTGAGTCCATCACATAACCACCCGGGCTGGCTTCGGGCGCCACTTCACCAAGGTTAGGTGCCACGAATCCTGCGCGATGCATACGCGGAATATAAAGATGACCAAACGCCGCCACCGAACCGCCGTGACGATCGACCGCCAGGCCATTGACCGTGGCGCGCTCCAGCAGGAACGGCATGATGGCAGTGTGCTGGAAAATACGCGTCACCAGTTCGCAATCTTTCAGGTTGTACTTCGCCAGCGCGGGTTTGTCATGGGCAAAACGCCAGTTGATCTCCTCCATGCGCTGCCACGGGTTGTCGATGTCTTTTCCTTCGCCGAGGAGCTGGCGTGACACCGCCTCAAGACTGAAAGAGGGAAAGTCCCAGAATGCGGATTTCAGCGCTTCAATACCATCAATCACCAACCGCCCGGTGGCTTGTGCGAAGAAGACGCCAGGCTTAAAGCCGTGCTCACGCCACTCCAGCGCCTGATTGTGACGACCTAAACGCAGCGGGATGCCGTAGCGGTCGGCGTGTTTCTGCAGGACGCGCAGATCGAACTGCACCACGCTCCAGCCGATGATCACATCAGGATCGTGGCGGGCGAACCAGGCATTGAGCTGTTCCAGCAACTGCGGGCGGCTATCCACATAAATGAGATCGAAATCGAGGGTGCTGGCATCGCCATTGGGTGGACCCAGCATATACACCTGGCGCTGACCGCAGCCCTCCAGCCCGATGCAATACAGCTCACCGTGTTCCGTGGTTTCAATATCCAGCGAAACCCATCTTAGCTGCGGGCGGTAATCTGGATGCGGTTTCAGGCGAGCATTGACCACGCTATCGCCGCGCACCTCGCCGCTAAACCACACCGGCGCAGTGATGAAACGCTCCATCAAATAGCGCTCTGGCGGGCGGATATCGGCTTCATACAGCGCGATGCCATTTTCGCGCAGGCGCTTTTCCAGGTTTTGCAGCTGGCGATGGCTGCGGCAATAAAGGCCAAACACCGGACGACGGCGGAAATCTTTCAGTTCGAGCGATTGCACACGAATATGCCGCTCGTCACGGATCAACGCTTCGGTTTGCTGGCGGAACTCTTCTGGAATGAAAGCCACGGACTCTTGTGCCGGTAGCACCAGCCGCTGCGGTCCCTGATCAGTCGCCAGCCACAGCACCACTTCGCTGCCGGTTGGGGTATCTCGCCAGTGGCGGGTAAGCAAAAAACCTGCGCGTGGTTCGGTCACGTGAACTCCGGGAAATGAATTGCCTGAAGTATACCATGGATGTTTATACAGTGCCTGTGTGTGGCGACATTGTCAGTACTCTGTCAACATCGTCCTACAATTCTTGCCTTGACGGTTTGGCGCTGGCTCCGGACAATCCAGCCTCTATATTCCGCAGAGGATAGTTATGGAAGCCTGGATTCAACATCTGTTTTCGCAATCGCTGGAGTACGCGCTGATGGCCGTGGCGCTGGTGACCTTCCTTGAGTCACTGGCGTTCGTGGGATTGCTGTTGCCAGGAACCGTATTAATGGCCAGCCTTGGGGCGCTGGTGGGCAGCGGACAGATTGGTCTTTATCCTGCCTGGGCGGCGGGTTTTGCCGGTTGCCTGATTGGTGACTGGGTCTCTTATGGCATCGGCTGGAAGTTTCAGGGGCCATTGCACCGCTGGAAATATCTGAAAAAGTATCAGGGCCTGCTGGATAAAACCGAGCACGCGCTGCATGAACACAGCATGTTTACTATCGTGGTGGGGCGATTCGTCGGCCCGACGCGTCCGTTGATTCCATTGGCGGCGGGCATGCTGGAGCTGCCGGTGCGCAAGTTCCTGCCGCCCAACCTGATTGGCTGTATTCTCTGGCCGCCGGCTTATCTGATGCCGGGTATCCTCGCCGGTGTGGCGATTGATGTGCCGCAGGCCGCGCAAAGCGGCAATTTTAAGTGGCTGCTGTTGCTGGTGGCTTTGCTGGTGTGGATGGGATTCTGGCTGATGTGGCGCTGGTGGCGCAGTGGCAAAACCACTGACTGGGCGACGAAATATCTGCCGCAGGCGCGTTTGCGCTGGCTGGCACCGCTGGCGGCGGCTATCGGCGTGGCGGCATTTATCGCCATTCAGTATCACCCGATGATGCCTATCTTCCGCCAGCTATTGTGGAAGGTGTTCTTCGCTTAAGGCTTTTTCACGCCAAGGATGGTAGCCGCTTCACTCTCTCCACTGATCAAGCTCGCCGTGCTGCCATCCCAGTAAATCCGCCCATCGACCACCACCAGACTGCGCGGCGCAATTTGCTGGGCGTCTTCCAGGCTGTGCGACACCATCAGCAGCGTGATATTGCGGCTTTCACACACCGTACGCACCAGTTGCAGCATCTCACCGCGAAGCGCCGGATCGAGCGCAGAGAAGGGCTCATCGAGCAGCAGGATCGGCCGATCGCGCAGCAGGCAGCGCGCTAAGGCCACGCGCTGGCGTTGACCGCCGGAAAGCTCAGCTGGCAAGCGGTTCAGCATCTCGGCTAATCCGGTCTGCTCAGCGATGGCGGCCAGCTGTTGCTGCTGTTCCCACGTCAGTTTCAAGCCTGGATGCAAGCCTAACCCCATATTTTGCTGCACCGTCAGATGCGGGAAGAGATTGTTCTCCTGGAACAGCATCGACACTGGTCGCGCCGACGGCACGCTGTGCGTGTGATCGACGCCATTCATCATCAGGGTTCCCTGGCTCACTGGCAAAAAACCGCCGATCAAGCTGAGCAAGGTGCTTTTGCCTGCGCCGCTGGGGCCGAGGATCGCCAGACGTTCCCCCGCCTGGGCTTCAAAACGGAAGCGCATTGGCAGATGCTGGTAAAGGTAAGTGAGATTATTCAGTGTCAGCATGACGACCCGGCAGTTTTTCCATCAGAGTAAAGAGCAACAGGCACAGTAATAACAGTAGCAGTGCGGTTACGGCACCGTCTGCGCCGCGATAAGCGCCAATTTGCTGGAACAGATAGAACGGCAGCGTACGGAAATCGGCGCTGCCAAACAGGGCCACCACGCCGAAATCACCAATCGACAGCACGCAGGCAAACGCCAGCGCTTGTGCAATGGGCCGCTTCAGCGCGCGCAGTTCAATCAGTTTCAGGCGATTAATACCAGCAATGCCCAGTGATGCGCAGAGCGGGGTGTAGCGAGCGCTGATATCGCGCATCGGGTTCTCCAGTACCTTCATCGCATAGGGGATGGCAATCAGCGCATTGGTGAAAATCACTAAGCCATCGGCGCGCTGCGGCAGGCCGATGGTGGCGTTGAACAGCAGGAAAAAGCCGCTGGCCAGCACGATGCCGGGCATCGCCAGGATCAGCATACCGCTTAGCTCCATTGCCTGTGCCGCAACGTTGCGCTGACGCTGACGCAGCTCGCGACTGCTCCATAGCAACATGATGGTCAGCACCACGCACAGGAATCCGGCGCCGATGGCGATGCGCAGTGAGGTGAAGGTCGCTTGCCATAACGCGGGCTGTTGCAGGGCACCTGCAACACCCCCGCGCAAGCCATCAACGATCACCGCAGCGAGCGGCGGCAGCAACAGCAGTAGCGCACAGACAATCAGTAGCGTGTCGCCGATCCGGGCATGCCAGCAATCCTGCGGATCACGCCAGCCGCGAATATTTTGGCTGCCGGTAGGGATGGCCTTACTGAAGCGTTGGCTGAGCAGCACCAGCAGCAAACAGCACCCGAGTTGCAACAGTGCCAGTAGCGCCGCACGGCTGGGATCGTAATCAAAACTCAGCGCCTGGTAGATGGCCAGTTCCAGCGTGGTGGCACGCGGTCCTCCGCCTAATGCCAGTACCGTGGCAAAGCTGGCGAAGCACAGCATAAAAATCAGGGCTGCGGTGGGCAGAATCTGGCGCCGCAGCCATGGCCATTCGACTAAACGAAACAGATTCCAGCCGCGCATACCAAGCTGGGCGGCTAACTGACGCTGCTCGCCGGGAATACTTTCCAGCGCCTGTAACAGCATGCGGGTGGCGAGGGGCAGATTGAAGAACACATGTGCCAGTAAAATGCCCTGCAAGCCATAGGGCGAGAAGGTGTAATCAATGCCAGGCAGGCTACAGAGGTGCGCCAGCCAGCCGTTGCGACCGTAAACACTGAGCAAACCAAATACGGCCACTAAAACCGGCAATACCAGCGTCATGGCACACAGGCGCAGCAGCAGATTACGTCCCGGAAAGCGGCGGCGATACAACGCACGTGCCAGCAGAATCGACGGCAGCACCGAGAGCAGGGCAGATAAAAGCGCCTGCTCAAACGAGAAGGCCAGGACGTGGTGCAGATAATTGTCTGACAGCAGGGCGCGCCAGTCAGTGACCGGCGCCGCCATCACTAAGGCGCCAAACGCCAGCAGTGCCACTGCGCACAATAGCAGCGCAACGGCACTTCCAGGAATTAACCAGGCTGGCATTAACGGCTAACGGCTTGTTGCCAGGTACGAATCCAGTCCGCGCGATGATCGGCCACTTCGGCTGAGCTGTATTGCAGCGCATTCGCCGGCACGGTCAGAGACTGATAACCGGCAGGCAGATCGCTTTTGATCACCGGATACATCCAGTTGCCGGTCGGAATGGTCTGCTGGAAGGCTGGCGATACCATAAATTGCATAAACTGCTGCGCCAGTTTGGGCTGTTTGCTGCTAGCGAGCTGTGCAGCCACTTCCACTTGCAGATAATGGCCTTCGCTAAACGGCGCAGCGGCGTAGTTATCTTTCTTCTCTTCGATGATGTGATATGCCGGAGAGGTGGTGTAACTCAGCACCAGATCGCCTTCGCCTTTCAGGAACAGGCCATAGGCTTCGCTCCAGCCCTTAGTGACGGTGACCGTTTTCTGTGCCAGCTTCTGCCAGGCGTCAGGTGCTTTATCGCCATACACTTTTTGCATCCACAGCAGCAGGCCTAATCCCGGTGTGCTGGTGCGTGGATCTTCATAGATCACACGCCACTTTTCCGGGCTTTCGACCAGTTCTTTCAGGCTTTTCGGTGGGTTCTTCAGCTTGTTTTTATCGTAGACGAAGGCGAAGTAGCCGTAATCGAACGGAACGAAGGTGTCGTTATGCCAGCTATCAGGCAGTTGCAATTGACTGGTGTCGACGGTGCTTTTTGCGAACAGGCCGGTTTTTTCGGCGGCTTGCACGAGGTTGTTATCGAGGCCCAGCACCACATCGACTTTGCTGTTTTTGCCCTCCATCCGCACGCGGTTGAGCAGCGACACGCCATCTTCCAGCGCCACATAGTTCAGTTCGCAGCCGCACTCGGCTTCAAAGGCTTTTTTGACGGCAGGGCCGGGGCCCCAATCTGCAGAGAACGAGTCGTAGGTGTAAACGGTAAGAACAGGCTTGACAGCCAACGCCGGGGCAGAGATCAACAGCAACACGGGCAAGACTTTGTTTAACACTTTGCGCTCCTTGAGGAGAAGATAAAGTTGAGTCGCAAAGGATCTGAGTTATCGCTCATCTCAAATCCCTACGCCGGTATGAGCCGGATCAGGTTCGACGGGTTTCTCTCAGCCCAATACTAGGGCACCCCGTTGAGAACGGCTTATATTAGACACTTCTGTGACAGCGCGAAAGTGTCACAGCTCCGGTGGTGCAAACCAGGCCGATTTAAAGTCAAACCAGCCGAGCGTGTTGAGCCGCACACCGCGCATACTGCGCTGGCCTTCCAGCAGTAACCAGTGATGGAAGAGCGGATGAACAAAGTCGCTGTTCACCAACTGTTTGCTCCACTCGGCCAGAGGCAAGGCTTTCTGTCTCCACTGTTGTGCATCTGCGTGCCAGTCAATCGGAACGCAGTGATGCATGAGCGGCAATTCGTAGAGCTGCGCAAACAGTGCGTAGTCGAGCGGCAGAGTGAAGTTGACGCTGCCGAGCCAGATGTCACTCTCTCCTTCACCTTCGAACCACTCTTCGTAGCTCAGCTCGCGCGTGATCAGCTCAACGCCCTGTTCAGCCAGCAGCGGGCGCAGGGCGTTAGCAATCCCTTCATGCTCGACATGATGGCTGTACCAGCTGATGGTCAGTTGCGTAAGTCCATCGGGCTTTTCGGCTGGGGTGAGATCGCGGCGATGATGCCAGCGCGGTAAGAAACCGTATGCAGGGAACCAGTAGCGCTGATAGCCCACACCCGCATGGTTGAGCAGGGCAATCGGGTTAAGCAGATAGCTCACCCAGCGTCGAAAATGGGCATCCTTACCACGCTCTGAGCGCTGGTCGAACAGCAGGAAATAGCAACCTTCTTCCAGACGGCTCTCTTCGGATTTCTCATCGGCGGTTTCCCCCTGTAGCTTCACGCCGGCATACACCAGCTCGTCGCTGATTTCCGGCAGCACCCAAATCGACACGTCATCAATCAGCGCGCGATAGCCAAAATAGTCATCAAAGGCGGCGATTTTCAGCTGCGTCTGCTGGTTGCGTACCACGCTGTAAGGACCGGTGCCGATGGGTTGACGGGCAAAATGGCGCAACGTCGGCCATTCGCGCGGCAGGATCATCGCGCTGACGCTGGCCAGCAGCCAAGGCAACCAGCTATCGGGCTGTGACAGATGAATATCCAGCGTCCAGGGCGCGGGAGAGTGCAGTTTGTCGATATGCGAGAATAGCGGCTGACTGCGTACACGTTCCAGTGAAGCGATGATGTCTTCCATCTCCAGTTCACGTCCGTGATGGAAGCGAATCGCGGGTCGTAAAAAGAAGCGCCAGTGGAGTGGGGAGGTTTGTTGCCAGTGATGGGCGATATCCGCTTCGATTTCCCCCTTTTCCTCATTTATTCGCGTCAGGCCATTAAAGATTTGTCGCGCCAGATGGGTTTCCGAACGACGCAGCGGCGAGCCCGGCAGCAGATTGGGCAGCGGACGGTAATAGAGCACGCGCAGGATGTGCTTGCCCTGGCGGAAACTGCGCCCGAGATGCGCCGCAATCATCTGCCGCACCTGATTCTTATCGCCCACCAGTTGCACCAACTGCTCTATGCGTTCCTGCTCCAGTAGATCCTCGGCGCGCTGCTGCTGCAGTGCTAAGCCGGTGTAATTGAAGCTCAGGGTCGAACGCTTACCGCGCCCGGCTTCTGCCTGCCAAATCAGCCAGCCCGCATCCTGCATGGCATTCAGCAGGTTACGCATATGGCGCCGCGAGCAGTGCAGTCGTTCAGCCAGATCGCTTAAGGTGGTTTCCTGATCCAGCCCCTGGCAGCTTTGCCACAGGCGGATGAACTGCTGTTGCAGTCGCGCAGAGGACATAAAAGGGGAACTCCTTCTCAGAATCGCTCAGTTTTTCCTGCCTCATATTAGAGGCATACTGCCAGGCAATGGAAGAGCGGGAGGCATTCAGCAATGAATGGCGCTCTGCCAGCGGTTCCACCGACGTGGAGCCTTTTCTGAGTAGGGTGCATTTCACCGCCAGCAGCGTTTTCTCTGCTGGCTTTTTTCGTTTTGCTGTGAAATCTTCTACCCTCTTTGTCTTAGCCTCATTTCTCCGCAAAGGGATTTCTGCATGAAATCGCTGTTAACGCGCCAGCGTCGTATCAATCCGGTTTATCTCTCTTTTATGGCGGTGTCGTTTATGACCGGTGTCGCCGGTGCGTTGCAGGCACCCACGCTGAGTCTGTTTTTGACGCGCGAAGTGCAGGTGCGACCGTTTTGGGTCGGGCTATTTTTTACCATCAACGCGATTGCCGGGATTGTGATTAGCCTGCTGATGGCGAAACGTTCGGACAATCGCGGCGATCGTCGCAATCTGATCCTGTTTTGCTGCCTGATGGCGGTACTGAATGCGCTGCTATTCGCCTTTAATCGTCATTACCTGACGTTGATCAGTGTGGGCGTGTTGCTGTCAGCGCTGGCCAGCGTGGCGATTCCGCAGATCTTTGCGCTGGCACGCGAGTATGCGGATCAGTCGGCGCGTGAAGTGGTGATGTTCAGCTCGGTGATGCGTGCGCAACTGTCGCTGGCATGGGTGATTGGCCCGCCGCTGTCGTTCGCCTTAGCGCTTAACTATGGCTTCGTGACGCTGTTCTGCGTGGCGGCGGCGATTTTC
Source organism: Pantoea sp. CTOTU50773 (assembly GCF_032082325.1). NCBI lineage: Bacteria > Pseudomonadati > Pseudomonadota > Gammaproteobacteria > Enterobacterales > Erwiniaceae > Pantoea > Pantoea sp. CTOTU50773. The sequence goes on from NZ_DAMDQC010000018.1 coordinate 21,061, forward strand.
CTGCTCAGTATGCTGCTGATTTGGCGCACTCTGCCTTCAGTGCCGCGCGTGGCCGCGACGCCAGAGCAGGTGCTGACCCAGCTCAGTCCGTGGAAAGATAGCCAGGTGCGAGTGCTGTTTATCGCCTCGGTGGTGATGTGGGCGTGCAACACCATGTATATCATCGATATGCCGCTGTATATCAGCTCCACGTTGGGGCTGCCGGAAAAACTGGCGGGCTTACTAATGGGGACGGCCGCAGGATTGGAAATTCCCATCATGCTGCTGGCTGGACACTACGCCAAGCGCTTTGGTAAGCGCAAGTTGGTGCTGTTAGCGCTGGTGGCGGCAATCCTGTTCTATCTCGGACTGGTGTTGTTCCAGTCGCGCATGGCATTGATGGTGCTTCAGCTGTTCAACGCGGCGTTTATCGGCATCGTCGCGGGAATTGGCATGCTGTGGTTCCAGGATTTGATGCCGGGACGCGCGGGCGCAGCGACCACGATGTTTACCACCTCGATATCGACCGGTTTGATTATTGCAGGATTGATACAGGGCACGCTGAGCGAGCGCTTTGGCCATGAGTCGGTGTACTGGCTGGCATTAGCGATGGCGGTGGTGGCGTTGGGGCTGGCGTCGCGCGTGCGTGATGCCCAATAAATAAAAAGTCGCCCGCAAAGGCGACTTTATAAACATCCAGTGCGTCTCTATTCGGTGCGCATTCAAACGCACCGAATAGGGCATTAACGCAGGAATGCTGGCTGAGTGGTCTCGTAGTTGGAGATGGACGCTTCGTGTTGCAGCGTTAAACCAATGCTGTCGAGACCGTTAATCATGCAGTGACGGCGGAAGCTGTCGATTTCAAAGCTGTAAGACTTATCACCGGCCGTGACGGTCTGGGCTTCCAGATCCACGGTAAAGGTCACGCCTGGCTGCGCGGCCACCAGTTTGAACATCTCATCCACTTCTTCATCGCTCAACTTCACCGGCAGCAGCTGGTTGTTAAAGCTGTTGCCATAGAAAATATCCGCGAAGCTGGGTGCAATCACCACGTGGAAACCGAAATCGGTCAGGGCCCATGGGGCGTGCTCACGTGATGAGCCGCAGCCAAAGTTTTCACGCGCCAGCAAGATGCTGGTGCCTTTAAATTCCGGCTTGTTCAGCACGAAACCTGGGGTAGGCACGGTGCCCGCATCATCTTCGAAGCGCCAGTCGTGGAACAGGTGCGCGCCAAAACCGGTGCGCGTCACTTTCTGCAGGAACTGTTTTGGAATGATGGCATCGGTATCGACGTTCGCCGCATCCAGTGGCGCCACAATTCCGGTGTGTTGGGTAAATTTGTTCGCCATGGCTTAAGCTCCCTGAGTCAATTCACGAATGTCGGCAAAACGACCGGTTACTGCCGCCGCTGCAGCCATCGCCGGGCTCACTAAGTGAGTGCGACCGCCACGGCCCTGACGACCTTCAAAGTTACGGTTACTGGTGGAGGCACAACGCTCGCCTGGGTTCAGACGGTCATTGTTCATCGCCAGACACATGGAGCAACCCGGCAGACGCCATTCAAAACCCGCTTCCAGGAAGATTTTGTCCAGACCTTCGGCTTCGGCTTGTGCCTTCACTGGGCCTGAGCCAGGGACGACCATGGCAACAACGCCTGGTGCGACTTTGCGGCCTTTAGCGATGGCTGCCGCAGCGCGCAAATCTTCAATTCGTGAGTTGGTGCAGGAGCCGATAAAGACTTTGTCGATAGCGACTTCAGTCAGTTTAATACCCGGCTGCAAATCCATGTAAGCCAAAGCTTTCTCGGCAGAAGCACGCTCAACCGGATCGGCAAAGGATTGCGGGTTGGGGATCGCCTGATCCACCGCCATCACCTGGCCTGGGTTGGTGCCCCAGGTGACCTGCGGCGCGATATCGGCCGCGTTCAGGGTGACAATGGTGTCGAATTTGGCATCGCTGTCGGACTTCATCGTACGCCAGTAAGCGACGGCTTCATCCCACTGCTCGCCCTTCGGTGCGAACTGCTTGTCTTTCAGGTAAGCGAAAGTGGTGTCATCCGGCGCGACCAGGCCCGCTTTGGCACCCATCTCAATCGCCATGTTGCACAACGTCATGCGGCCTTCCATGCTCAGCGCTTCAATCGCCGGGCCACAGAACTCCACCACGTGACCAGTACCGCCGGCGCTGCCGGTTTTACCAATAATCGCCAACACGATATCTTTCGCCGTAATGCCCGGCGCCGCTTCGCCCAGCACTTCAATTTTCATGGTTTTTGCACGGCCCTGTTTCAGGGTCTGCGTGGCAAACACATGCTCAACTTCGGAGGTGCCGATACCGAATGCCAGCGAACCGAAGGCGCCGTGGGTCGCGGTGTGGGAATCGCCGCAGACGATGGTCATGCCTGGCAGCGTCATCCCTTGTTCAGGCCCGATCACGTGCACGATACCCTGGAACGGGTGATTCAGGTCATACAGCTGAATGCCGAACTCAGCACAGTTCTTGATCAGCTCTTGCATCTGAATACGCGCCATCTCACCCGACGCGTTAATGTCTTTGGTCTGGGTAGAAACGTTGTGGTCCATAGTGGCGAACGTCTTCGACGGCTGGCGCACTTTGCGGCCGTGAGCGCGCAGGCCATCGAAGGCCTGCGGTGACGTCACTTCATGGATCAGATGGCGATCGATGTACAGTAACGGGGTTTCGTTTGGTGCTTCGTGGACGACATGTGCATCAAATAACTTCTGGTATAAGCTTTTCATTTTATTATTTTTCCTCAGCGATGAAACCGGCAATGATGCTGCCCATTTCATCTGTGCTCACAGCTGGGCCGTTACCGGCTAAATCGCGGGTACGATGGCCCGCTTCCAGCGCACGGCTGACCGCACGCTCGATACTGTCTGCAGCTTCAGCGGCATTCAGGCTGAAGCGCAACAGCAGAGACAACGAGAGAATCTGAGCAATTGGGTTGGCAATGTTCTGACCGGCGATATCGGGCGCAGAACCGCCCGCAGGCTCATACAGACCGAAACCTTCTTCATTCATGCTGGCAGAAGGCAGCATGCCCATGGAACCGGTGATCATCGCGCATTCGTCTGACAGGATGTCACCGAACAGGTTAGAACAGAGCAGCACGTCAAACTGTGATGGATCTTTAATCAACTGCATGGTGGCATTATCGATGTACATGTGGCTCAACTGCACATCCGGGTAATCTTTTGCCACTTCATTAACGATTTCACGCCACATCACTGAGGTCTGCAGCACGTTGGCTTTATCCACTGACGTCACTTTGTTACGACGCTTGCGTGCGGCTTCAAAGGCGTTGCGTGCAATACGCTCGATCTCGAAACGGTGATACACCTCGGTATCAAATGCACGCTCATGTGGACCGCTACCTTCGCGCCCTTTCGGCTGACCAAAGTAGATGCCGCCGGTTAATTCACGCACGCAGAGGATGTCGAAACCGCGTGCGGCGATGTCGCTGCGCAGTGGGCAAAACGCTTCCAGGCCTTTATATAAGGAAGCGGGGCGCAGGTTGCTGAACAACTTGAAGTGCTTACGCAGTGGCAACAGTGCACCACGCTCAGGCTGGCCCGCTGGCGGCAGGTGTTCCCATTTTGGACCACCGACAGAGCCGAACAGAATCGCATTCGCTTGCTCTGCACCGGCAACGGTGGCAGGCGGCAGCGGTTCACCGTGACGATCGATGGCGATACCGCCAACATCATATTCGCTGGTGGTGATACGCATGTCGAAGCGCCCGCGAATGGCGTCGAGAACCTTGATAGCCTGCGCCATCACTTCCGGGCCGATTCCGTCGCCTGGCATTACCGCAATATGATAAGACTGAGTCATAGTTACACCGTTTCCTTCTGATCTTTAAATTTACGCTGCAATTCTTTTTCTACCTGTTTGGCGCGCCAGATGTTGTTCAGGGCGTTCACCATCGCTTTAGCAGAAGATTCGACGATATCGGTCGCCAGGCCAACGCCATGGAATTTACGACCGTTGTAGTTCACCACGATATCAACCTGGCCCAGCGCGTTCTCGCCGTGGCCTTTCGCGGTCAACTTGTAGTTCACCAATTCTGCTTCAAAGCCGGTGATGCGGTTGATGGCCTGATATACGGCATCCACCGGGCCGTTACCGGTCGCGGCATCGGCTTTGGTCTCTTCGCCACAGCCCAACTGCACCGACGCGGTGGCAGTGACGCTGGAACCGGTCTGTACATTAAATTCGTTCAGCTGGAAATATTCTGGCTCTTCATTCTGTTTGTTGATGAACGCCAGCGCTTCCAAATCGTAATCAAATACCTGGCCTTTCTTGTCGGCCAGCTTCAGGAAGGCATCGTACAGAGCATCGACGTTGTAGTCGGAATCTTTGTAGCCCATCTCTTCCATGCGATGTTTCACCGCAGCACGGCCTGAACGTGAAGTCAGGTTCAACTGAATTTTGTGTAAGCCGATCGATTCTGGCGTCAGGATTTCGTAGTTTTCGCGGTTCTTCAACACGCCATCCTGGTGAATACCAGAGGAGTGAGCAAACGCACCCGTACCCACAATCGCTTTGTTGGCTGGAATCGGCATGTTGCAGATTTGGCTGATCAACTGGCTGGTGCGGTAGATTTCCTGATGATGGATATTGGTGTGCAAGTTCATGATCTGCTGGCGGGTTTTAATCGCCATAATCACTTCTTCCAGCGCACAGTTACCGGCACGTTCGCCCAGGCCATTGATGGTGCCTTCAACCTGACGCGCACCTGCTAACACCGCTGCTACGGCATTGCCGGTTGCCATGCCCAAATCATCATGGGTGTGAACAGACAAGATAGCTTTATCGATGTTCGGTACGCGTTCGCGCAACTGGCTGAAGATGTTGGCGTACTCGTGCGGCAAGGTGTAACCAACCGTATCCGGGATGTTGATGGTGGTCGCGCCGGCGTTGATCGCGGCTTCCACTACGCGGCACAGATCGTCGATCGGCGTACGGCCACCGTCTTCGCAAGAGAACTCAACGTCATCGGTGTAGTTGCGCGCACGTTTAATCGAGGCTACTGCGCGGTCAATCACATCTGGCAAGGTACTGCGCAATTTGGTGGCGATATGCATTGGCGAAGTGGCGAGGAAAGTATGAATGCGGAATGCTTCAGCCACACGCAAAGCCTCGTAGGCGGCATCAATATCCTTATCCACGCAGCGAGCCAGGGCAGCAACGCGGCTGTTTTTCACCGAGCGCGCGATGGTTTGCACCGATTCGAAATCGCCAGGCGAAGAGATAGGGAAACCGACTTCCATTACATCCACGCCCATACGCTCCAGCGCCAGGGCGATCTGCAGTTTTTCTTTAACACTCAGGCTGGCCTGTAATGCCTGCTCGCCGTCGCGCAGAGTGGTATCGAAAATAATAACTTGCTGGCTCATGGTCATCTTCCTTTTGCTTTAACTCAACTTCGCCGGTGTAACGAGCATAAAAAAACCCGCGCATCGGCGCGGGTTCTTTAAACTTCTTCAGGTTCGAATCAGTGATTGATTCCACCCACAAGTCTACCGCGCAAACTGAATGCGTTTAGTAGTAGACCGAGTAGGCGGAAAGAATGGAACATGAATCAAACCTCGTAAATTTTGTGCTGCACATATTGATACTGGGATTACTGTGGGAAGTCAACCCTAAGTGAAAGGGTATTTCTTTTGTCCTTTAAGGGCGATCTGCTGCGAATATCCCGCTATACAGAGCTTTGGCATTAATTAGCTGCATGCATAATGGCTTAAACAGCCTAAAAAATTTTTTATAAAAACGAATTAATTTTAACTTGTTGAAATTAATGTATTTAATCTGAGTTTTGGCACAATTTTAAAAACAAGATTTGGCGGGTAGCTTAGCACAATGTCATGCAAGAAGCGGATTTTGAAGTTAATCACGCCAGAAAGTAATATTCAGGAAAAATTGTGGGCTAACCGGCCAGGCAATATGAAAATCATATTTCTTAGAACACGCTGCAAATAATCATGAAACCAGCATTTTCATCTGTGGTTGTGGGATGGCATTAGTTTAATCCTCGCGAGCGATTATCACGTGTCAGTGCCTTTTGTGCCGAAATAAGCCTGTCGCAGCCTCCTGTCGTTTGCAGGCCGGGTTTTCTGCGGTTATGGTAATCGACCTACTCTTAAAAGAATCAACTCAAGTAGATTCCCTGTACCTGGAAGGCAGAAATGAATTCTGTCATCTGAGCATAAACATAAGGTTTTGATCTTAACTGGCGAATATGGGGCTGGGTGCCAGTGGCGCAGGGGCAATGCGCGTCACGGGATCCGGTTCCTCAAGCCTGGAGGCAGAAAATGGAGATGTTGTCAGGAGCCGAAATGGTCGTCCGTTCGTTAATCGATCAGGGCGTTAAGCAGGTATTCGGCTATCCGGGCGGAGCAGTGCTCGACATTTACGATGCGCTGCAAACGGTCGGTGGAATTGACCACGTATTAGTGCGTCACGAGCAAGGCGCTGTGCATATGGCAGATGGTCTGGCACGCGCGACCGGCGAAGTCGGCGTGGTGCTGGTCACCTCAGGTCCAGGCGCCACCAATGCCATTACCGGTATTGCGACGGCCTATATGGATTCGATTCCGATGGTGATTCTGTCGGGTCAGGTGCCGTCTTCACTGATCGGCTACGATGCGTTCCAGGAGTGCGACATGGTCGGGATTTCCCGTCCGGTGGTCAAACACAGCTTCCTGGTGAAAAACGCCGAAGAGATCCCAACCGTGCTGAAAAAAGCCTTCTGGCTGGCAGCAAGCGGCCGCCCAGGCCCGGTGGTGATCGACCTGCCAAAAGACATTCTTAACCCAGCGAACAAACTGCCGTACGTCTATCCTGAGTCGGTCAGCATGCGCTCTTATAACCCGACGATTCAGGGGCATAAAGGACAGATTAAGCGTGCACTGCAAACGCTACTGGCCGCGCATAAGCCGGTGATTTATGCCGGTGGCGGTGCGATTATGTCCGGCTGTGAGGCGGAGCTGCTGCAGTTAGCTGAACAGCTGAATATTCCGGTCACCATGTCACTGATGGGCCTCGGCGTGTTCCCTGGCACGCATCGCCAGAGTGTAGGCATGCTGGGTATGCACGGTACTTACGAAGCCAATATGACCATGCACAATGCCGATTTGATTTTCGGCATTGGTGTGCGCTTCGATGACCGTACTACCAACAACCTGGCGAAATATTGCCCGAACGCCACCATCATGCATATCGACGTCGATCCGACCTCGATTTCCAAGACCGTCAGCGCCGATATCCCGATTGTCGGTGATGCGAAGCAGACGTTGTCGCAGATGCTGGAACTGCTGGCGCAAAGCGATGCGAAGCAAGAGCTGGATAGCCTGCGCGACTGGTGGCAGACCATTGATGGCTGGCGTAGCCGTAAGTGCCTTGAATTTGATCGCACCAGCGACAAGATCAAACCGCAGGCGGTGATCGAAACCATCTGGCGTCTGACTAAGGGGGATGCGTACGTTACCTCTGATGTCGGCCAGCATCAGATGTTCGCCGCGCTCTATTATCAGTTTGATAAGCCGCGTCGCTGGATCAACTCCGGTGGCCTTGGCACCATGGGCTTCGGCTTACCGGCTGCGCTGGGGGTGAAAATGGCGCTGCCGGATGAAACCGTCATCTGCGTGACCGGTGATGGCAGTATTCAGATGAACATCCAGGAACTGTCGACGGCACTGCAGTACGATTTACCGGTGCTGGTGCTGAACCTCAACAACGGTTTCCTCGGTATGGTGAAACAGTGGCAGGATATGATTTATTCCGGCCGCCACTCGCAATCCTACATGCAATCGCTGCCTGACTTTGTGCGTTTAGCCGAAGCCTACGGACACGTGGGTATTTCCATCGCGCACCCCGCTGAGCTGGAAGAGAAGCTGCAGCTGGCATTGGATACCCTGGCGAAAGGGCGTCTGGTGTTTGTTGATGTGAATATCGACGGCAGCGAGCACGTTTACCCGATGCAGATTCGCGGCGGTTCGATGGATGAGATGTGGCTGAGCAAAACGGAGAGGACTTAATTATGCGTCGTGTGTTATCGGTACTGCTGGAAAATGAATCCGGCGCATTGTCTCGCGTGGTGGGCTTGTTCTCACAGCGCGGCTACAACATCGAAAGTCTGACCGTTGCGCCGACCGATGATCCAACGCTGTCACGCATGACCATTCAGACGGTCGGCGATGAAAAAGTACTGGAGCAGATTGAGAAGCAACTGCACAAGCTGGTGGACGTGTTACGTGTCAGCGAGCTGGGGCAGGGGGCTTACGTTGAACGTGAAATCATGCTGGTGAAGATTCAGGCAAGCGGGTATGGCCGTGAAGAAGTGAAGCGCAGCGCGGAAATTTTCCGTGGCCAGATTATCGATGTGACGCCAACGCTGTACACGGTTCAGCTGGCAGGCACCAGCGATAAACTCGACGCCTTCCTCAACACGGTACGCGATGTTGCTGAGATCGTTGAAGTGGCGCGATCAGGGATTGTGGGCGTGTCACGTGGCGATCGTGTGATGCGTTAATTCCGCAGAGTTATCATCCTGCTTCCAAGCTAACCCGGCGTAATGCCGGGTTTTTTTTATTTAATGCGCTTGTGAGTGCTGCCCGATAAAAGCGGTTGCTCAGCGTAGTGTTCTGCGGTTAGATGTTACAAATGTTTTACCCATAGCTACTCTGCGGACATTTGCCCAGCCCTGGCTTATCAGAATTAAGGTGTCATCGTGAAACTGGATGAAATTGCGCGCCTGGCGGGCGTGTCGCGCACCACGGCCAGCTACGTTATCAATGGCAAAGCGCGGCAGTATCGTGTCAGCGACAAAACCGTCGAAAAAGTGATGGCGGTGGTGCGTGAACATAATTATCACCCCAATGCTGTTGCGGCAGGCCTGCGCGCCGGACGTACGCGTTCAATTGGTCTGGTGATCCCGGATCTTGAGAACACCAGTTACACGCGCATTGCCAATTATCTGGAGCGCCAGGCACGCCAACGTGGCTATCAGCTGCTGATTGCCTGCTCGGAAGATCAGCCTGACAATGAGATGCGCTGTATTGAACATCTGCTGCAGCGCCAGGTGGATGCGATCATCGTTTCGACCTCGTTGCCGCCAGAACACCCGTTTTATCAGCGCTGGATCAACGATCCGCTGCCGATTATCGCGCTGGACCGTGCGCTGGATCGTGAACACTTCACCAGTGTGGTCGGTGCCGATCAGGACGATGCGCATGCGCTGGCGGCTGAATTGCGTCAGCTTCCGGTGAAAAATGTGCTGTTCCTTGGGGCCTTGCCTGAGCTTTCAGTCAGTTTCCTGCGTGAAATGGGCTTTCGCGATGCGTGGAAAGACGATGAACGCACGGTGGATTACCTCTACTGCAACAGCTTTGATCGCACTGCGGCTGCCACACTATTCGAGAAATATCTCGAAGATCATCCGATGCCGGATGCGTTGTTTACCACCTCATTCGGTCTGCTTCAGGGCGTGATGGACATTACCCTAAAGCGGGATGGCCGCCTGCCCACTGACCTGGCTATCGCCACCTTTGGCGACCACGAATTACTGGACTTTTTAGAGTGCCCGGTACTGGCGGTGGGGCAGCGACATCGCGATGTCGCCGAGCGCGTGCTGGAATTAGTTTTGGCCTCGCTGGATGAACCGCGCAAACCGAAGCCGGGATTAACCCGTATTCGCCGCAATTTATTCCGCCGTGGTCAGTTAAGTCGCCGCACTAAATGAAATCGCGGGCAGATCGCTGCCCGCACTTATTAATCATCCAGATATTTTTCTGCCATAGGACTGGGGTAAAAAAGCGTAAATAGTCACCACTTTCCCTAACGAATTAACTGCACTGAATTTTCTTATTTGTTTACATCTTCAGCAGTGACGCGTAGCAGAGCTGGCGCGATGGTGCTGGGCTTCCTTTCAGAAATCCCCTAAAATGCAGCCGCTGTCGCATATCCCGGGATAATTATCTTTTGCGATTAAAACGCTTTATTTTTCGCCATTTTTCAAATCGTGAAAATTTTTATTCCATTATTCATCAGGTTAATTTTTTATTTTGCCATTCATTCCCCTAAATTCCCCTCCACTAAATAATTCTCACCCTTGTAAAGAGTGATATTCACTTGTCGTTGCGGCTTGACAAGGATTTCATAGGCTCCGTAAACTCGTTTCGTGGTAAAAAGTGGGATAAAGTGGTGAAAACGGGTGATTGGGGGGTAGGACTGACATGTTCCGAGGAGCAACGTTAGTCAATCTCGACGGCAAAGGCCGATTGGCGGTACCAACACGCTATCGTGAATTGCTTGTCGCGGAGTCTCAGGGGCAAATGGTGTGCACCATTGACCTCCACCAGCCATGTCTGTTGCTTTATACCCTGCCCGAATGGGAAATCATCGAGAAAAAACTGGCGCGCTTATCCAGCATGAATCCGAACGAACGTCGCGTGCAGCGACTGCTGTTAGGACATGCCAGCGAATGCCAGATGGATAATGCAGGTCGTTTGTTGCTGGCGAATACGCTACGGCAACATGCGAGCCTGACCAAAGAAGTGATGCTGGTTGGACAGTTCAATAAGTTTGAGCTGTGGGATGAACAGACCTGGTATCAACAAGTTAAGGACGATATTGACGCAGAACAGTCAGCTCAGGAGCCTTTATCTGAGCGGTTGCAGGACTTGTCGCTATAGCTATGCAGGATAATTTTAAACACACCACAGTGCTGCTGGATGAGGCGGTTAACGGCCTCAATATCAGGGAAGACGGCATTTACATTGACGGCACTTTTGGGCGCGGCGGTCACTCACGTCTGATCCTTTCGCAACTGGGCGAGAAAGGGCACTTACTGGCGATCGATCGCGATCCGCAAGCCATAGCCGCTGCAGCTGAAATTCAGGATCCACGTTTTTCGATCGTGCACGGACCCTTTTCGGCGCTCGCAGAGTATGTCGAAGCGCGTGGTCTCACCGGTAAGATCGATGGCGTATTGCTCGATCTTGGCGTGTCATCACCGCAGTTGGATGACGCAGAGCGCGGTTTCTCGTTTATGCGTGATGGGCCACTGGATATGCGTATGGACCCGACACGGGGCCAGTCTGCAGCAGAGTGGCTGATGAACGCCGAGGAAGCCGATATCGCTTTCGTCATCAAGACCTACGGTGAAGAGAAATTTGGCAAACGTATCGCACGCGCCATCGTCGAGCGTAATCGCGAGCAGCCAATGACGCGTACTAAAGAGTTAGCCACCGTGATCGCTGCTGCGATGCCGGTGAAGGACAAGTTTAAACATCCGGCCACGCGCACCTTCCAGGCGATTCGTATCTGGATCAACAGCGAACTGGAAGAGATCGATACTGCACTGAAAGGGGCAATGTCGGTGCTGGCACCTGGCGGGCGGTTATCGGTTATCAGCTTCCATTCGCTGGAAGACCGTTTGGTGAAGCGTTTTATGCGCGATCAGAGCCGAGGCCCGCAAGTTCCAGCGGGTATCCCAATGACCGAAAGCCAGCTTAAAGCGCTAGGTGGACGTGAATTGAAAACCTTAGGCAAGCTGATTCCGGGTGAAGCGGAAGTCAACGAGAACCCACGCGCGCGCAGTTCGGTACTGCGTATTGCTGAGAGGACCGCGACATGATTGGCAACGAGCGACACAGCCTGCCCGGCGTCATCGGCGGTGACCTGCTGCGATTCGGCAAGATCCCGGTGTTGCTGCTGATTGCAGTACTTGTGTCCTCGGTGTTGGTGGTGACCACCACGCATAAAACGCGCCTGTTAACGGCGCAGCGCGAACAGTTGGTGTTAGAACGTGATGCGCTCGATATCGAGTGGCGTAACCTGATTTTGGAAGAGAATGCGCTCGGCGATCATAGCCGGGTTGAGCGAATAGCAACCGATAAGCTGCAGATGCAGCATGTTGATCCTTCACAGGAAAATATCGTGGTGCAGAGATAAATAAGGAATCGCAGACCTCAATGAGCGGCGCAGGCAAAACGCTGAAGTTAAAAAAACAGGAAGATAAGGCCAGCTTTATAAGCTGGCGTTTTGCGTTGCTGTGCGGCTGTATTTTACTGGCTTTGGGCGGATTGCTGTCACGCGTGGCGTGGTTACAGGTCATCAGCCCGGATAAGCTGGTCAAAGAAGGGGATTTGCGTTCGCTGCGTGTTCAATCTGTTCCCACTGCACGTGGCATGATCAGCGATCGTGCTGGCCGTCCATTGGCCGTTAGCGTGCCAGTGAATGCCATCTGGGCCGATCCTAAAGAGCTGATGGAACATGGCGGTGTGTCACTCGACAGCCGCTGGAAAGCCCTTTCAGATGCGTTGTCCATCCCACTCGATCAACTCGCCGCGCGCGTGAATGCCAATCCCAAAGGGCGCTTTATCTATCTGGCGCGTCAGGTGAATCCAGCGATCGGCGAATACGTCAAAAAACTCAAGCTGCCCGGCATTTACCTGCGTGAAGAGTCGCGTCGTTACTATCCAGCCGGTCAGGTCACTGCACATCTGATCGGCTTCACCAACATTGATGGTCAGGGCATTGAGGGCATCGAAAAGAGCTTCGACAAGTGGCTGACCGGCGCGCCAGGCGAGCGTACGGTGCGTAAAGACCGCTACGGTCGCGTGATTGAAGATATCTCCTCTGTAGACAGCCGCGCGGCGCACAACCTGACGCTCAGCATCGACGAACGCTTGCAGGCGCTGGTGTACCGCGAGCTGAACAATGCCGTGGCTTTCAACAAAGCGGAGTCGGGCACTGCCGTTTTGGTGGATGTGAACACCGGTGAAGTGTTGGCAATGGCCAACAGCCCGGCTTACAACCCAAACAATCTCTCCAACACGCCGAAAGATGTGATGCGCAACCGTGCCATTACCGACATCTTCGAGCCAGGTTCCACCGTCAAACCGATGGTGGTGATGACCGCGCTGCAGCGTGGCGTGGTGAGAGAGAACAGCGTACTGAATACCGTGCCGTACCGCGTCAATGGTCATGAGATCAAGGACGTGGCACGCTACAACGAATTGACCCTTACCGGGGTTTTACAGAAGTCGAGTAACGTCGGGGTTTCACGTTTGGCGTTAGCGATGCCCTCCTCAGCACTCGTAGATACTTACGCGCGCTTTGGACTGGGTAAACCGACCAATTTGGGGCTGGTCGGGGAAAGTAGTGGCTTATACCCTCAAAAACAACGGTGGTCTGACATAGAGAGGGCCACCTTCTCTTTCGGCTACGGGCTAATGGTAACACCGTTACAGTTAGCGCGAGTCTACGCAACCATTGGCAGCTACGGCATCAACCGCCCGCTGTCGATCACCAAAGTTGACCCGCCAGTGGCGGGTGAACGCGTTTTCCAGGAAGACCTGGTGAAAACGGTGATGCACATGATGGAAAGCGTTGCGCTGCCTGGTGGCGGTGGGGTTAAAGCCGCCATCAAGGGTTATCGCATCGCGATTAAAACCGGTACTGCGAAAAAAGTGGGACCGGATGGACGCTACGTCAATAAATACATTGCTTACACGGCAGGTGTTGCACCTGCCAGTCGCCCTCGTTTTGCGCTGGTGGTGGTGATCAACGATCCCCAGGCCGGTAAATATTATGGTGGTGCGGTTTCTGCACCGGTGTTTGGCGCCATCATGGGCGGTGTATTACGCACCATGAACATTGAACCAGATGCGCTGCCGACAATTGATAAAGACGAGTTGGTGAAGAACAGAAGTGAGGAATCAAGTGACCGATCGTAACCTGCGCGATTTACTGGCCCCGTGGGTGCCGGGTGCGCCGGCGCGTCCACTCCGTGACATGACACTAGACAGCCGCTCAGCGGCTGCTGGCGATCTGTTTATCGCCGTGGCGGGCCATCATGCTGATGGACGTCGTTTTATTCCGCAGGCTATTGCTCAAGGCGTGGCGGCAGTGATTGCCGAAGCCGAGGGTGAAGCCAGCGATGGAGATATCCGCGAGATGCACGGCGTCCCGGTTATCTACCTGGCGCAGTTGCAGCAGCGTCTCTCTGCACTGGCCGGGCGCTTTTATCAGCAGCCTGCTGAAAAACTTAAATTAATCGGTGTCACCGGCACCAACGGAAAAACCACCACCACGCAGCTGATGGCGCAGTGGGCCAATCTGCTGGGTGAAACCGGTGCCGTGATGGGCACGGTGGGTAATGGCTTATATGGCCAACTGGTGGCTACCGAAAACACCACCGGTTCCGCGGTAGATGTTCAACATGTATTAAATGATCTGGTGGAGCAGGGTGCCACGCTGGCTGCGATGGAAGTCTCTTCTCACGGCCTGGTGCAGCATCGCGTGGCGGCACTGCCCTTCGCGGCGGCTGTGTTCACGAATCTAAGCCGCGATCATCTGGATTATCACGGTGATATGCAGGGTTACGAAGCCGCCAAATGGCTGCTGTTCTCTGAGCATCAGGTTGGCGAAGCCATTATCAACGCTGATGACGAGGTCGGACGCCGCTGGCTGGAGAAACTGCCGGATGCCGTTGCCGTCACCCTGGCTGACAACTTGCAGCCTGGCTGTCGTGGACGCTGGTTGAAAGCCACAGCGGTGAATTATCACGATGGCGGTGCGCATATCCAGTTCAGCTCCAGCTGGGGCGACGGGGAATTTGATAGCCGTCTGATGGGCGCATTCAATGTCAGCAATCTGCTGCTGGCACTGGCCACCTTGCTGACGCTCGATTATCCGCTGGAGGCGCTGGTATCAAGCGCTGCTCAGCTGCAACCGGTATGCGGTCGCATGGAAGTGTTCACGGCGCCAGAAAAACCCACAGTGGTGGTGGATTATGCTCACACCCCCGATGCGCTGGAAAAAGCGTTGGAAGCTGCCCGCCTGCACTGCAAAGGCAAACTTTGGTGCGTGTTTGGCTGCGGCGGCGATCGTGACAAAGGCAAACGTCCGCTGATGGGCGCGATTGCCGAACAGTTCTCTGACATCGTGGTCATCACCGATGACAATCCGCGCAGCGAAGAACCTGCCGCGATTGTGAATGACATTCTGACTGGCTTGCTTGATCCCGGTCGCGCCCGCGTGGTCGCGGGACGTGCGCAAGCGGTCACTAACGCCGTGATGCAGGCCAATGTCGATGACGTGGTGCTGCTGGCTGGTAAAGGCCATGAAGATTATCAAATCATTGGTAACCGTCGTTTGGATTACTCCGATCGCGACACCGTCGCCCGTTTACTGGGGGTGATAGCATGATCCCGGTTTCTTTGAAAACACTGGCTGAAATCAGTGGTGGTCAACTGCACGGCGCTGATTTGACGCTGAATGATGTGACCAGCGACACGCGTAAAGTGGCTGATGGCAGCCTGTTTGTCGCACTGGTCGGTGAGCGTTTTGATGCGCATGACTTTGCTCAGGATGCTATTGCCCAGGGTGCCAAAGCGCTGCTGGTGAGTAAGCACTTGCCTTTAGATGTGCCGCAAGTGGTGGTGGCAGATACCCGCATTGCCTTTGGTCAGCTCGGCGCCTGGGTGCGTCAGCAATCGAAGGCGCGCGTGGTAGCCCTGACCGGTTCATCCGGTAAAACCTCCGTCAAAGAGATGACCGCTGCCATTTTGCGTCAGTGTGGTGAAACCCTCTATACCGCTGGCAACCTGAACAACGACTTCGGCGTGCCGATGACGTTGCTGCGTCTGACCCCAGAACACGAGTTCGCGGTGATTGAGCTGGGTGCTAATCATCAGGGCGAGATTGCTTACACCACCGATTTAGTGCGTCCTGAAACGGCGCTGGTGAATAATCTCGCTGCAGCGCATCTGGAAGGCTTTGGTTCACTGGCCGGTGTAGCGAAAGCCAAAGGCGAAATTTTTGGTGGATTGCCAGTACACGGCACCGCCATCGTCAATGCTGACAGCAACGATCTCGCTAACTGGCAGTCGCAGTTTGTCGATAAGACCCTGTGGCGCTTCTCGCCACAGCCGATGGCAGATGCAGAATTCCGTGCCAGCGAGATCGTGCTACGCGCCGACGCCACGCTGTTTACCTTGCATACGCCGCGCGGAGACATTGCTGTTGCGCTTCCGCTGCCTGGTCGCCACAACATCGCGAACGCGCTTGCTGCTGCTGCGCTGGCACTGTCAGTTGATGCCCCGCTAAGCGCGATCCAAACCGGTTTGAAAACACTGCAGCCCGTACCGGGGCGTCTGTTCCCGATTCGTCTGGCAGACAATCAACTGCTGCTGGATGACAGCTATAACGCCAACGTCGGTTCGATGACGGCGGCCGCACAGGTACTGGGCGATATGCCAGGGTTCCGAGTGATGGTCGTCGGTGATATGGCCGAACTGGGCGATGAAGCGGGAGCTTGCCATCAGCAGGTGGGTGAAGCCGCCAGGGCAGCAGGTATTGATTGTGTTCTGAGTACCGGCACTTTGAGTCGGTTGATCGGTGAAAGCAGCGGTAGAGGCGAGCATTTCGCTACAAAAACCGAGCTGACTGTACGTTTACGCGCATTGCTGTCCCAACATCAGGACATCACTATTTTGGTTAAAGGCTCACGTAGCGCCGCCATGGAGCAGGTCGTCGAGAGCTTACAGGAGAAAGGAACATGCTAGTCTGGCTGGCCGAACATTTGGTCGCACTTTATTCCGGCTTTAACGTCTTCTCGTATTTGACGTTTCGCGCCATTGTCAGCCTGCTGACCGCTCTGTTCCTATCACTCTGGATGGGCCCGCGCCTGATCGCCTGGCTGCAGAAACTGCAAATTGGCCAGGTGGTGCGTAACGACGGTCCGGAATCGCACTTCAGTAAGCGCGGTACGCCAACCATGGGCGGCATCATGATCCTCACCTCCATCACCGTCTCGGTGTTGATGTGGGCGTATCCATCCAATCCTTATGTGTGGTGCGTGCTGGCGGTGCTGATTGGTTTCGGCATTATCGGTTTCGTCGATGACTATCGCAAAGTGGTACGCAAAGACACCAAAGGCCTGATTGCCCGCTGGAAATACTTCTGGATGTCGGTGATTTCCCTTGGCGTGGCTTTTGCGCTTTACGCTGCGGGCAAAGGCACACCGGCCACTCAGTTGGTGGTGCCGTTCTTTAAAGACATCATGCCGCAGCTGGGATTGTTCTATGTGCTGCTGGCTTACTTTGTGATTGTCGGCACCGGTAATGCGGTCAACCTGACCGATGGTCTGGATGGCCTGGCGATTATGCCCACCGTTTTTGTGGCGGCAGGCTTCGCTTTGGTCGCCTGGGCGACCGGTAACGTGAAGTTTGCGGAATATCTGCACATCCCGTATCTGCGCCACGCGGGTGAGCTGGTGATTGTCTGTACCGCGATTGTCGGTGCCGGTCTCGGCTTCCTGTGGTTCAACACCTACCCGGCTCAGGTCTTCATGGGCGATGTGGGTTCACTGGCACTGGGAGGCGCGTTAGGCACCATCGCCGTGCTGCTGCGTCAGGAGTTTTTGCTGGTGATCATGGGCGGCGTGTTTGTGGTTGAAACACTGTCGGTGATCCTGCAGGTGGGCTCGTTCAAGCTGCGCGGCCAACGCATTTTCCGCATGGCACCGATTCACCACCACTATGAATTGAAAGGCTGGCCGGAGCCGCGTGTCATCGTGCGCTTCTGGATTATTTCACTGATGCTGGTGCTGATTGGCCTGGCAACGCTGAAGGTACGTTAATCATGGCTGACTATCGGGGCAGAAAAGTCGTCATCATTGGACTCGGCATCACTGGCCTGTCCTGTGTTGATTTCTTCCTCGCGCAGGGCGTGACGCCTCGCGTGATGGATACCCGTGTGTCTCCGCCTGGCCTCGACAAGTTGCCTGAGGCGGTTGAACGCTATGTAGGCGGTATCAACAGTGACTGGTTGCTGGCGTCGGACTTGATCGTTGCCAGCCCAGGTATCGCGCTGGCACATCCTGCATTAAGTGAAGCCGCGGATGCCGGTATCGAAATCGTCGGTGATATCGAACTGTTTTGCCGTGAAGCTCAGGCTCCGATTGTCGCGATCACCGGCTCGAACGGTAAAAGCACCGTCACCACGCTGGTGGGTGAAATGGCCCGTGCAGCAGGTTGGCAGGTTGGCGTGGGTGGCAACATAGGTTTACCGGCGCTAACCCTGCTGAAATCTCCGGCACAGTTGTATGTGCTGGAACTTTCCAGCTTCCAGTTAGAAACCACCTACAGTCTGCAAGCAGCGGCTGCCACCATTCTCAACGTAACGGAAGATCATATGGATCGCTATCCGTTGGGCATGCAGCAGTATCGTGCGGCGAAATTGCGCATTTATGAAAACGCCCGCGTCTGTGTGGTCAATGCCGATGATGGTATGACCATGCCCGTTCGCGGTGTTGATGCACGTTGTGTCAGTTTTGGCATTAATCTCGGTGATTATCACCTGACCCAGCAGCAGGGCAACACCTGGCTGCGGGCGCAGGGTGAAAGGGTATTAAACACAGACGAAATGACGTTGGTGGGGCAGCATAACTACACCAATGCCCTGGCGGCCTTGGCACTGGCAGATGCGGTGAATATCCCGCGCGCTTCCAGTCTGAAAGCGTTAACGACTTTCACTGGCCTGGCGCACCGTTTCCAGCTGGTGCATGAAGCCAATGGCGTGCGCTGGATTAATGACTCCAAAGCCACCAATGTCGGCAGTACTGAAGCGGCACTCAATGGTTTGCAGGTGAAAGGCACCTTGTGGCTGTTGATGGGCGGTGATGGCAAATCCGCTGACTTCAGTGCACTGACGCGCTTTTTGCAGGGCGACAACGTGCGCATCTATTGCTTTGGTCGTGACGGCGATGCGCTCGCGGCGTTGCGCCCGGAGATCGCCACGCGCACAGAGACGATGCAGCAGGCCATGAAGCAGATTGCCCCTCAGGCGAAGGCGGGCGACATGGTGCTGCTGTCACCGGCCTGCGCCAGCCTCGATCAGTTCCGCACTTTTGAACAGCGCGGCGATATTTTCGCGCAGCTGGCGAAGGAGTTGAGCTGATGCGCATTCCAGGTGCCGGTATTGCCAGCTTCCTCTCCGTGCGTTTACGCGATTGGGTGATGGGCGGCCGTGAAAATGATGATGCGCCAGTGGTGCTGTATGATCGTACGCTGCTGTGGCTGACCTTTGGTTTGGCGATTATCGGCTTTGTGATGGTGACTTCAGCGTCGATGCCGGTCGGCCAGCGTCTTAACGAAGACCCGTTCTACTTCGCTAAACGCGACGCTTTCTATATTGCCCTGGCGGTAGGTATGGCTCTGGTGACATTGCGCGTGCCAATGGATTTCTGGCAGCGCTACAGCAACGTGATGCTGATGGCGTCTGTGGCAATGCTGCTGATCGTCCTGGTGGTGGGTAGTTCGGTTAACGGTGCATCGCGCTGGATTGCCCTCGGCCCACTGCGTATTCAGCCGGCCGAATTGTCCAAGCTTTCCCTGTTTTGCTATCTCGCCAGCTATCTGGTGCGCAAAGTGGAAGAGGTGCGCAACAACTTCTGGGGCTTTTGTAAGCCGATGGGCGTGATGGTGGTGTTGGCCGTGTTACTGCTGGCGCAACCGGATCTCGGAACTGTAGTTGTGCTGTTTGTGACGACGCTAGCGATGCTGTTCCTCGCGGGTGCCAAAATGTGGCAGTTCCTGGCGATCATCGGCTCCGGTATTTTTGCCGTGGTGCTGCTGATTATCGCTGAACCCTATCGTATGCGCCGTGTGACCTCTTTCTGGAACCCATGGGAAGATCCGTTTGGCAGCGGCTACCAGCTGACCCAGTCGCTGATGGCCTTCGGTCGTGGTGAATTCTGGGGCCAGGGCCTCGGCAACTCGGTGCAAAAACTCGAGTATCTGCCGGAGGCACACACCGACTTTATCTTCTCCATCATTGGTGAAGAGTTGGGTTATGTCGGTGTGGTTTTGGCGCTGTTAATGGTATTCTTCGTCGCTTTTCGCGCGATGTCGATTGGTCGCCGTGCTCTGGAGATCGATCAGCGCTTTTCTGGCTTCCTCGCTTGCTCAATTGGCGTGTGGTTTAGCTTCCAGGCGCTGGTTAACGTCGGTGCGGCCGCAGGTATGCTGCCGACCAAAGGTCTGACATTGCCGCTGATCAGTTATGGTGGCTCAAGTCTGATCATCATGTCGACCGCCATCGTGTTTTTATTGCGCATTGATTATGAAACGCGTCTGGCAAAAGCGCAGGCGTTTACCCGAGGTGCTCGATGAGTAGCAAGCGGCTGATGGTGATGGCCGGCGGAACCGGCGGACATGTGTTCCCGGGTCTGGCGGTGGCACACCATCTGATCGAACAGGGCTGGCAGGTGCGCTGGCTCGGAACCGCTGACCGAATGGAAGCGGATTTGGTGCCGAAACATGGCATCGAAATTGAATTTATCCGTATTAGCGGTTTGCGCGGCAAAGGTGTTAAGGCGCAGTTACTGGCACCGGTACGCATCTTCAATGCATGGCGCCAGGCGCGTCGCATCATGAAGCGCTGGCAGCCGGACGTGGTGCTCGGCATGGGCGGATACGTTTCCGGTCCAGGTGGATTAGCCGCGTGGAGTTGCGGTATTCCTGTGGTGCTGCATGAGCAGAACGGCATTGCCGGGCTGACCAACAAGTGGCTGGCGAAAATTGCCACCAAAGTGATGCAGGCGTTTCCGGGTGCATTCCCGAAAGCCGATGTGGTTGGCAATCCCGTGCGTAACGATGTGTTGGCCCTGCCGCTGCCTGCTGATCGCCTGAGTGGACGCAGCGGTGCGATTCGTGTGCTGGTGGTCGGCGGAAGCCAGGGCGCACGCATTCTGAATCAGACGGTGCCGCAGGTGGCCGCAGAACTGGGTGATGCCATCACGATTTGGCATCAAAGCGGCAAAGGCGCGCTGGAGACGGTGCAACAGGCGTATCGCGATGCCGGACAGCCGCAGCACAAGGTCACCGAGTTTATCGATGATATGGCGGAAGCCTATGCCTGGGCGGATGTAGTGGTGTGTCGTTCGGGCGCATTGACGGTGAGCGAAGTGGCCGCCGCAGGTTTACCGGCGATCTTCGTGCCGTTTCAGCACAAAGACCGTCAGCAGTACTGGAATGCGTTGCCGCTGGAGCAAGCGGGCGCAGCCAAAATTTTCGAGCAGCCGCAATTTACCGCGACTGCAGTAGCGGACACGTTGCGCCATTGGGATCGCGCCACGCTGCTGGCGATGGCTGAGAAAGCCCGTCAGGTAGCGATTCCTGATGCAACCGATCGGGTTGCGCAGGAAGTGGCACGCGTCGCGAAGTAATTAATAGGTCGGTTTGACCGGCTGTACCTGAATGCAGGTACAAATGAGATCAACAGGTAATTGAGACAGATGAATACACAACAATTGGCAAAACTGCGTTCCATTGTGCCCGAGATGCGTCGCGTCCGGCACATTCACTTTGTCGGCATCGGTGGTGCTGGCATGGGCGGTATTGCCGAGGTGTTGGCGAACGAAGGTTATCACATCAGCGGGTCGGATCTGGCGCCTAACCCGGTGACCCAGCATCTGGCCTCATTGGGTGCGACCATTTATTTCAACCATCGCCCGGAAAACGTGACGGATGCGAGCGTGGTGGTGGTGTCGACTGCGGTGGCTCAGGACAATCCGGAGCTGGTCGCGGCACGCGAGCAGCGTATCCCGGTGATTCGCCGTGCAGAGATGCTGGCTGAGCTGATGCGCTTCCGTCATGGCATCGCGGTTGCCGGTACGCACGGCAAAACCACCACCACAGCGATGGTTACCAGTATTTATGCCGAAGGTGGCTTAGACCCAACTTTCGTCAATGGCGGCCTGGTGAAAGCAGCGGGCACACATGCGCGTTTGGGCACCAGCCGTTACCTGATTGCGGAAGCCGATGAGAGTGACGCGTCGTTCCTGCATCTGCAGCCGATGGTGGCGATTGTCACCAACATCGAAGCGGATCATATGGACACCTATCAGGGCGATTTCGAGAACCTGAAGCAGACGTTCATCAACTTCCTGCATAACCTGCCGTTCTACGGACGTGCGGTGATGTGCGTAGATGATGTGGTGATCCGCGATTTGATCCCACGCGTAGGCCGTCAGGTCACCACTTACGGTTTCAGTGATGACGCCGATGTGCGCATCGAAAACTATGAACAACGCGGCGCGCAGGGGCACTTTACCCTGATTCGTCAGGACAAACCGGTGCTGAAAGTGACCCTGAATGCGCCGGGCCGTCACAATGCCTTAAATGCTGCTGCTGCGGTTGCAGTGGCGACAGAAGAAGGCATTGAAGATAACGCGATTCTGGCGGCACTGGAGAGCTTCCAGGGCACCGGGCGCCGCTTTGATGTGCTGGGCGAATTTGATACCGCAGCGGTCAATGGCAATCCAGGCACCGCAATGCTGGTGGATGATTACGGTCATCACCCAACGGAAGTGGATGTCACCATTAAAGCCGCGCGTGCCGGCTGGCCAGAGAAAAAACTGGTGATGGTATTCCAGCCGCATCGTTACACGCGAACTCGTGATCTGTTCGATGACTTCGCTAACGTGCTGTCACAGGTCGATGTATTGCTGATGCTGGATGTTTATCCGGCCGGTGAAGCGCCGATTCCAGGCGCAGATAGCCGTTCACTGTGCCGCGCGATTCGCAATCGTGGCAAGGTTGACCCGATTCTGGTCTCTGAGCACGATGCGTTGCCGGAAGCGCTGGCCCCGTTGTTGTCAGGTGACGATCTGGTCATCGTGCAGGGCGCCGGCAATATCGGCAAGATCGCCCGCAAACTGGCTGAGCTTGCGTTGCAGCCAACTGCGAAAACGGAGGCGCGTCATGGCTGAGAAAGTCGCCGTCCTGATGGGCGGAACCTCGGCAGAGCGTGAAGTGTCGCTGATGTCGGGCAGTGCGGTGTTAGCTGGTCTGCGTGAGATGGGCATTGATGCGCACGGCGTGGATACCCGTGATGTGTCAGTGCTGGATCTTAAAGCGCAGGGCTTTGATAAAACCTTTATCGCTCTGCACGGTCGCGGCGGTGAAGATGGCACGCTGCAGGCGGTGCTGGAGTTCCTCCAGTTGCCCTATACCGGCAGCGGCGTGATGGCTTCGGCGATCACCATGGATAAACTGCGCAGCAAATTGCTGTGGCAGGGCAGGGGACTGCCTTCAGGCAAATTCGTCTGGTTAACGCGTCAGCAGCAGGAGCAGGGTTTAGACGCACAAACGCAGGCTGCCATTGATGCGCTCGGGCTGCCGCTGTTTGTGAAGCCAAGCTGTGAAGGTTCTAGTGTCGGCATCAGCCGTGTGAACACGTTAGAAGCCTTGCCTGCAGCGCTGGATGAAGCGTTTCGCCACGATAATGACGTGCTAGTTGAGGCATTCCTGAGTGGTGCGGAATATACCGTTGGCATCCTGGGTGATGAAATTCTGCCTTCAATCAGAATTAAAACCGCCAGCGAGTTCTATGACTATGAAGCTAAATACATTTCTGACGATACTGAATACTTCTGTCCAAGTGGTTTGAGTGCAGATCAGGAAGCAGAATTGAAGACGCTGGTATGGGCAGCCTGGCGTGCACTGGGTTGCAGCGGCTGGGGACGCGTCGATGTAATGACAGATGGCGAGGGGAAATTCCAGTTGCTGGAAGTGAATACCTCACCGGGCATGACCAGCCACAGTCTGGTGCCGATGGCCGCAAAGCAGGCGGGATACAGTTTCCCGCAGCTGGTGGCGCGTATTCTGGAACTGGCTGACTGATATGTCTCAGGCGGCGATACGTGTACGAAATCGCGAACCCCAGGAGCGTGCGCGCACCGGGCGTAGCAACGGTGCCCGACTGTTTGGCGTCGTATTCCTGCTGATGGTGTTGGGCATCATGGCTGCCGGTGGGCTGGTGGTGCTGAAGTGGATGAATGATGCGTCGCGTTTACCGCTGTCGAAGCTGGTGGTGACCGGGGAAACGCATTACACCACGCATGATGACATTCGCCAGGCCATTTTGTCGCTCGGTGCACCTGGCACGTTTATGTCGCAAAACGTGGACATCATCCAGCAACAGATTGAGCGTTTACCCTGGATTAAACAGGTCAGTGTGCGTAAGCAGTGGCCTGATGAGCTGAAGATTAACCTGGTGGAGTATGTTCCGGTGGCACGCTGGAATGACTCACACATGGTAGACGCCGATGGCGTCTCCTTCAGCGTCCCGGCCAGTCATATCGGTAAAGAAACATTGCCGATGTTATATGGCCCGGAAGGCAGTGAAACAGAGGTGTTGGCGGGCTATCACACCATGAGTGATGTGCTCAAAGCCGGCAAGTTTACCCTGAAGGTCGCGTCGATGACGGCGCGGCGCTCGTGGCAGTTAGTGACCAGCGACGATGTGCGCATCGAACTGGGACGCAGCGACACCATGAAGCGTCTGAACCGTTTTATTGAGCTCTATCCGGAGCTGCTGCAGCAGGGCCAGAGTCAGAACAAGCGCATTACCTATGTCGATTTGCGCTACGACTCCGGTGCCGCAGTAGGCTGGGCAGCGGCCCCGCTGGAGCCACAGGACAGTAATCAGCAACAAAACCAGGCACAGGCTAAACCACAATGATCAAGGCAACGGACAGAAAACTGGTAGTAGGACTTGAAATCGGCACCGCAAAGGTTGCCGCCCTGGTTGGGGAAATTCTGCCTGATGGTATGGTCAACATTATTGGGGTGGGCAGCTGCCCGTCTCGCGGTATGGATAAAGGCGGCGTAAATGACCTTGAGTCGGTGGTGAAATGCGTTCAACGCGCCATCGACCAGGCTGAACTGATGGCTGATTGCCAGATTTCGTCGGTTTACCTTGCTTTATCGGGCAAACATATCAGTTGTCAGAACGAAATCGGGATGGTTCCGATTTCGGAAGAGGAAGTGACTCAGGATGATGTAGAGAACGTGGTACATACGGCGAAATCCGTACGCGTACGCGATGAACATCGTATCCTGCATGTTATTCCTCAGGAATATGCCATCGATTATCAGGAAGGCATCAAGAATCCGGTGGGACTTTCCGGCGTGCGTATGCAGGCGAAAGTGCACTTGATCACCTGCCACAATGATATGGCGAAAAATATTGTTAAAGCCGTTGAACGTTGCGGCCTGAAAGTTGACCAACTGATTTTTGCCGGACTGGCATCCAGTTTCTCGGTTCTGACTGAAGATGAACGTGAGCTGGGCGTCTGTGTTGTTGACATCGGTGGCGGTACAATGGATATCGCGGTTTACACCGGCGGCGCACTGCGTCACACCAAAGTGATCCCTTATGCAGGGAATGTGGTGACCAGTGATATCGCCTATGCCTTCGGCACGCCGCCGACCGATGCGGAAGCGATCAAAGTACGCCATGGTTGTGCGCTGGGTTCGATTGTTGGCAAAGATGAAAACGTCGAAGTGCCCAGCGTCGGTGGACGTCCACCGCGCAGTCTGCAACGCCAAACGCTGGCAGAAGTGATTGAGCCGCGTTACACCGAATTGCTGAATCTGGTGAATGACGAGATTCTGCAACTGCAGGAGCAACTGCGCCAGCAGGGCGTGAAACACCACCTGGCAGCAGGCATCGTGCTGACCGGTGGCGCAGCACAGATTGAAGGTTTGGCCGCTTGCGCCCAGCGTGTATTTCATACGCAGGTGCGTATTGGTCAGCCACTTAACATCACCGGCCTGACGGATTATGCGCAGGAGCCGTATTACTCAACTGCAGTCGGTCTGCTGCATTACGGCAAAGAGTCACACATGAACGGTGATGCAGAAACGGAAAAACGTGCTTCAGTGGGCAACTGGTTTAAACGTATCAATAGCTGGCTGAAGAAAGAGTTTTAATTTTTGAAAAAGGAGATCATGCAGGCAATGTTTATGATCTCCAGGCGACAGGCACATAACGGAGAGAAATCATGTTTGAACCTATGGAATTAACCAATGACGCGGTGATTAAAGTCATCGGCGTCGGCGG
>NZ_DAMDQC010000019.1:0-46814 GCF_032082325.1 Pantoea sp. CTOTU50773
CGGTCGAACATTGCGTTGACGGAAGAGGCTTCGATCATGGTGAAGTCGATACCGGTGCGCAGATGAATCAAACGCAGTAAGTCTGCAGTCATACCGTTAAATTTGTTGTGCCGATCTTTTAGCGTGAAAGGCGCATCGAGCGGGTTCATCACCACGCGCAGCGTCTGATGCTGAGCCAGCCAGCGTCGCTCACGGTCAGTGAGTTGCAGAGGCGCAGCCGCCATCATCGGTGGCATGCTTTGCACCCATTGATGGAAGATGGCTTTGTGCTGCTGCAAGGGAATGGCATTCAGCACCGCATTGACGCCCCGATACAGTGGCGCATTGCGGATGGGAAAGACAAAGCGCGGTCCGGCATCGGTGGGCTCAAAAATGCGTATCACGGAGAGCGTCGAGGCGTAATTGCGTTCAATCAGGTAATTGGCGGTGTTGAGATTGCCAATAAAGTAGTCGTTTTCGCCAAAGGCTAATGACGCCAACGCACTGAGCGCAGAAGGATAGCGGGTGATTTTTGCTTCCGGATAGCGCGCCTCGATCCAGGCATCGCTCAGGTAGCCTCGCGGCATGGCGATTTGCATCGGCGAATTATCATCACTCATCTCAGACATGATGTTATCGCGTGACACCATCGCAGGGTAATCAGAGGCAAACGCAGTACTTAATAATAGCTCTGCGCCAGTGGGTTCCGGGCTGCCCGCGCTGTCCACCAGCATATCGACCTTGCCTTGCTGCAGCGCATCGAGCGCCGCACTGCGACTGCTGTAATAGTGCGTGTTGATGTGTAAACCGAGGTAATGCAGAACTAAAGCGGTGTAGTCGGCGGAGATCCCTTCCAGCGTGTTGGCATCGATGACCATATCGAACGGTGGATTTTCAGGCGCGTAAATCGCAACGCTGACTTCGCGCTTTTCGCCCAGCCAGCGCCAGTCGTTGTCGGGGAGATCAAAGGTCAGCAGGACATTTTGTTCACGGCTGACCAACTGCATGATGCGGGGATCTTCAGCCCTGACTGGCTGACTCATCAGGCAGAGCAACAGGCCAATCAGGAGGAGTAATTTAACCATCAATATGTCAGGCGATATTATTGCGTTTGGCAAACTCGTAAAGGCCGACCATATTTTGAATGTCGAGCTTTTCCATTAATCGGCGTTTGTAAGTGCTTACCGTTTTATCACTGATTTTCATCCGCTGTGCCATTTCCACCACTTTCATTCCTTTGGATAAATACACCAGCACCTGCAATTCTTTACTGGAGAGGCCGGCAATTTTATTTTTGTCTTCCTGAATATCATCCGGTAAACCCTGACGTCGGCGATTTAAAGGAAAGAAGCCATATCCGGCATTAATCGCGCGAATGGCATCGTGCAATTCGGTCATGTTATTGCGCTTGCTAATAAAACCATCGGCACCGGCAGTGGCGCTGCGCTTGATGTAGTGGTCAACGTCCTTGCCGGTCAGTACCAGAATGCCACCGTTGAAGCCGTTGTGGCGCAACCTTTGCACCAGGTCGATGCCGTTGTAAGAGGGCATATCGATATCCACGATGATCAAATCCGGCGACAGTTTTTTGGTTAGCGCTAATGCTTCAAATCCGTCATCCGTTTCGCCCACCACATTCATGTTGTCCGTTTCAAGCAGCAGTCTTAACGCCATCCGAACCACCGGATGGTCATCAACGATAAGAACTTCCTTCATATGGCTGTCCTGTTTATTGCGGTGAATGGAATATTCATAAGGATTGGTTTTATTGGTTAGCAGATTTTAAGAGTAAAGTTTAAATGGCGCAAATAATTATTTTGTAAGGTTTTCCTGATGCAATAAATATCATGACCTGACGTGTTATTTATATATTCACTATGGTTTTTAATCAGTTTTCTAATTATGCGGTGAGTCTTTTAAATTCAGTGATGTCACTGGGCGTTAAGGTGATGATTTCGACGTGAAAGCAGTAGAAAAGTTATCACTGTGGGTAAATGTTAAGGTGTGCAGGTAGTGGTCTTATCGGGGCGAGAAGAGAAATCAGAGTCTCGCGTCGGAAAGACGAAGTGTGACCTTGTTTAGATTGGGTTTAATTTTACCTGAAGGTAAAGTTATTTATGTGATCCTAAGAGTAACGTCATAAAATGTCACTAAACTCATAGTCATGCCAGTAAGTAACCTTGCATAAATAAACAAGTGAAGTTGGACCAATATGCTGTTTTAAATTATTAAATTTATGTTTTTGTTGTGATTTTTTATCAGTAAATAAAGCATCATCACCTCTGATTTCCAGAGTGTGATTAATTCAACACTGAATGGTTATTAGCGATGTTAATTAACGGTCTAATTAACCAAAACATGACCCCGGTCATCTCGTTACAGATAAACAATATTAAACTGGGCTTTTGTTTTTACTCTCCTTTTTCCATTTTATTGTCAACCGCACGGGGTGAAATATGACCGTTGTTCCTTTTCGTCCAGATCGATCGGATTCATCTGATCGACCCTTATATCAGCTCGACAGTGCCAGCGCTTTTATCCGTTTAAACAGCTCGCCCAGTGGCTTGCCGACCGAAGAGGCGCAGGCGCGTCTGGCAGCTAACGGGCGCAACGTGCTGCCACAGAAAGCCGAAAAGTCACTGCTGATGCGCTTTCTGGCGCACTTTAAAGATGTGCTGATCTACATCCTGCTGGCGGCAGCGGTCATTACCGCGGTGATGGGCCACTGGGTGGATACCTTTGTCATTCTCGGCGTTGCTGTCATCAACGCACTGATTGGATTTATCCAGGAAAGTAACGCCGAGAAGTCATTGAAAAGCATTCAGAACATGCTGTCGAACGAAGCGATGGTATTGCGCGATGGGCGGCAGATCACCGTGCCGACCGAAGAGCTGGTGGTCGGTGACGTGGTGTTGCTGCGTCCTGGCGACAAAATCCCTGCCGATCTGCGTTTGTTCGACGTGCACAATTTGCGGGTAGAAGAAGCCATCCTCACTGGGGAATCCACGGTGGTGTCCAAATTAAGCGATGCGCTGGAAGGCGAAAAGTCGCTCGGCGATCGGCTGAATCTGGCTTATTCCGGTACTACGGTGAGTTCTGGCACTGCCGCAGGTGTGGTGATCGCCACTGGCGGTGATACCGAGTTGGGGCACATCAACGCGATGATCTCCTCCATCGAAGAAGCAAAAACGCCGTTGCTGGTGCAGATTGAAAAACTCGGTAAGGCGATTTTCTACATCATTTTGCTGATGATGGCCGCGCTGTTCGTGTTCGGTTATCTGCTGCGCGACATCCCGCTGGCGGAACTGCTGCTGGCGGTGATCAGTCTGGCGGTGGCGGCGGTGCCAGAGGGTTTACCGGCGATTATTTCGATCATTCTCTCACTTGGCGTGCAGTCGATGGCGCGCAATCATGCCATCATTCGTAAGCTGCCGACGGTCGAAACTCTCGGCGCCATGTCGGTGATCTGCTCCGATAAAACCGGCACGCTCACCATGAACGAAATGACGGTGAAAGCGCTGGTGCTGGCCAACAGTCACTGGCGCATCAGTGGCAACAGCTATGAGCCGAAAGGGGAGTTTCATCTGGAAAGCGGCCAGCGTGATGAGGCGCTGCTCAACGGCTTTTTACAGACGGTAGATATCTGCAACGAGAGCCAACTGAGGCAGGATAATCAGGGGCACTGGGGGATTGTCGGTGGCCCCACCGAGGGCGCGCTCAAAGTATTGGCGGCGAAAGCGGGCATCAACTCGGAATCCGTGCAGGTACTGAGCAAGCTGCCGTTTGACTCGGCCTACAAATACATGGCCGTGAGCTGTTTGATTGATGGCAAGGCGTGTCTGCTGCTGACCGGTGCACCGGATGTGCTGCTCGCGCTGTGCCAGCAGCAGCAAGGCGAAAACGGCGCCGAAGCGCTTGATCGTGATTACTGGAACGCCGCAATCACCACTTATGCCAGCGAAGGGTTGCGCACCGTGGCCGCCGCCTGGCGCTGGCTACCGGAAGGCCGACAGCAGATCGTTCACGCCGATCTGCGCGAGGGCATGATGATGCTGGGTCTGGCGTGCATGATGGATCCGCCGCGTCCGGAAGCGATTACCGCCATACGCGACTGCCAGCAGGCCGGGATTCGCGTCAAAATGATCACCGGCGATCACCCGGAAACGGCGATGGCCATCGGTCAGATGTTAGGCATCGGCAACAGTGACAGCGCCGTCACCGGCTATCAGCTGGAGCACATGGATGATGCGGAACTGGGCAAAGCGGCTCGTGAGTACGACATTTTCGCACGCACCAGCCCGGAACATAAGCTGCGTCTGGTGAAAGCGCTGGCAGAGAGCGGGGAGATCGTCGGGATGACCGGCGATGGCGTGAATGATGCCCCTGCGCTGAAACAGGCCAATGTCGGCATCGCCATGGGCATCAAAGGCACCGAGGTGACCAAAGAGTCGGCGGATATGATTCTGGCGGATGATAACTTCGCGACTATCGCGGCGGCGGTGAAAGAGGGGCGTCGCGTTTACGATAACCTGAAGAAAACTATCCTGTTTGTGATGCCGACCAACCTCGCGCAGGGGCTGTTGATCATCATCGCCATTCTGATGGGCAATCTATTACCGCTGACGCCGGTGCAGATTCTCTGGATGAATATGGCGACCTCAGCAACACTCTCATTTGGGCTGGCATTCGAAGCCGCCGAGCGTAATATCATGTGTCGGCCGCCGCGTAACGTACGCAGCCATGTGATGGATGGTTACGCCATCTGGCGAGTGGTTTTTGTCGGGTTACTGATTTCGATTAGCGCCTTTGTACTGGAAGCCTGGTTGCAGCCGCGTGGTTATTCGCCGGAGTTTATCCGCACGGTGCTGTTGCAGATGCTGGTGACTGCCCAGTGGGCGTATATGCTCAACTGCCGCAATAGCAATGGCTTCTCACTGGATGCTGGCTTGCTGAAAAATCGCGGTATCGGGCTGGTGACGCTGGTGCTGGTGGCGCTGCAGGCGATGATTATTTATCTGCCGCTGATGAATACGCTGTTTGGCACCGAGCCACTGCCGGTTAAATATTGGTTTATTTCGCTGGCGGTCAGCGCCGGGATATTTGTGCTGGTGGAAATTGAGAAGCATCTGACGCGCGGCTGGCGCGTCGCCCGATAACTCACTCTGGCTGGCGCAGTGCCAGCCAGACTTTTTTCAGCAAGAAGGTGAGAGGAATCGCCAGTATCGCACCGGTCATGCCCAGCAGCGCTTGCCAGAACAGGAAGGCCAGCAGCTGCACGGTCAGGGTGAGATTGAGGCGCTTGCCGAGCATCAGCGGTTCCAGCACCGAACTGAGCAGCAGGTTCAGCACCACAAAGAATCCCACCATCATCAGGCTGGTTTGAGTATCGAACAGGACAAAGGTTTGGATCACCGGCGGAATGGCCGCGAGAAAGGAACCGAGCACCGGAATGTAGTTGAAGATAAACATCAGCACGCCCCACAAAAAGGCGAACTTCAATCCCAGCAGATGCGCCATGCCCCAGACAATCACGCCGCCCAGCAGGCCGGTCAGCGTTTTCATCCGCGCATAAACAATCACACTCTGAATCCCTTCTTCCAAAGCGATAAACAGCGCAGTGTGCTGTTTACTGGCGCGCAGGGTGCGTTTCAGCAGCGGCAGCTCAATCAGCATAAACAGCAGCATCAGGAACACCATCAGCCACCACGAAAGCAGGCCGGGGATTAACGACAGTTGATAGGTGACAAAGCGCACCACCGCACCGGCATCGACAAAATTCAGCATCTCATCGGCGGTGAGGGCAATGCCCATCTGGCTCAGAGAGAGCGTCAGGTATTGCAGCTTGGCTGCTACCAGATTGGGTGCCTGACGGCTGAGTTTGATCAGGTCGGGCGCGGAGGCGCTTAGTGACATGATGGTGATGACGATCAGCAGCAGCAAAATCACAATCACCAGCAGAGAAGAGAGCGTACGTGGGATGCCGCGTCGCGCCAGGCGGCTAATCAGTGGATCGAGCATCACGGCAAGAAATATCGCCAGCAGCACCTGGTTGATCAGCGGCGCACCAAGGCGCAGCCCAAACAGCACAAGGGTCAGACATGCGAGCAAAATAAGCGCCTGCGCTAGCGGCGCGAAAGATTTTAACCAACCCTGGTACATCGATGCAGTTCTCCGGTAAACGGGCGGTTGCCGTGTGCAGCAACCGCCTGACAGGGAAAGGCCTTACTCGCGAGATTTCCCCTCTTCAATAAACTCTTCGTCGATCTCCTCGACATTGTCGCGGTTGTCGCGCCCGGAGAGCAGGTTCCAGCAGGCGATAAACAGCGCGGCAATCAACGGGCCGATCACAAAGCCATTGATACCGTAAACTTCCATGCCGCCCAGCGTCGAGATCAGGATCAAGTAGTCAGGCATTTTGGTGTCTTTTCCGACCAGCAGCGGACGTAAAATGTTGTCTACCAGACCGACGATCACCACAAAGAAGCCGACCAGGAACAGACCTTTCCATATCGCGCTGGTGGCGAAGAAGAAGATTGCCGCAGGCACCCAAACGATGGCGGAACCGACCGCCGGGATCAGCGACAGGAACGCCATCAACGCACCCCACAGCAAGCTGCCGTCAATGCCGGTGAACCAGAAGGCAAGACCGCCCAACACGCCCTGAACCACCGCGACCACCACCGTGCCTTTGACGGTAGCGCGTGAGACGGCGGCAAATTTCACCATCAGGTGATGCTTCACATAGGTAGAGAGCGGCAGTGCTTCCAGTATCAGATTCACCAGCCATGGGCCATCCTTCAACAGGAAGAACAGCAGATACAGCATCACGCCGAAGCCAACCGTAAAGGTGAACGTTCCTTTACCGATCATGAAGACGCTGCCTGCCATGTATTGGCCGCCTTTGAGGGCAAATTCAGACAGTTTCTGCTGAATCTGGCCGGCATTGTTGAGGTTGTGTTCCGCGAGATAACTCTGTGCCCAGTTCGGTAAGTGCTGCATTAATTCGGCAAACACCGTCGGGAACTGTGACGAACTGTTCTGCAGTTTGCTGTACACCGTATTGACTTCAACTACCATCGACGAGGTGATAATCGCTAATGGCGTGAACACGATCAGACAGATGATCGCCAGAGTGGCAAAGGCAGCGAGCCCGTTACGATCGCCCATTTTGCGGCGCAGCAATGACTTCAGCGGATGGAAGATCACCGCCAGAATGGCTGCCCAAAAAATGGCAGAGAAGTATGGTGTCAGCACATCAAAAAAGGCGTAGGTGACTATCGCCAAAATAACAATAAAGAAGCCGAAGTTAAGTCCTTTAATACGCATTCAATTGTCTCGTGAGTAAACGTGGCGATTGAACTATAGAACGTGATTAGCGGAATGTAATGCTTTTAAGCCACGCGTGCGGACATCGGATGTCCCGATTTGTCCTGCTGATGTCTGCAACCGGGCTGGCGCGTTTGAGGTAACACGGTGATGATGGTGAAAAATCTGACTGGAGATGAACCATGCTGGAACTGCGTCCCAACTGCGAATGCTGCGATAAAGACTTACCGCCGGACTCACCCGATGCGCGCATCTGCTCGTTCGAATGTACCTTTTGTGTCGACTGCGCGGAAACTACGCTCAACCATCGCTGCCCGAACTGTGAGGGAGAACTGGTGCGCCGTCCGGTGCGCCCGGCCGCAGCGTTAGCACGTCATCCGGCCTCGACCACGCGTCATTTATCGGCTGCCGCGACACGCTGAATGAGTTCGCGCAACTGCGCTTCGTTGAAGACTTCAATGCCGTGCTGGCGCAGCAGCGTGCGAGAGATGAGCAACTTATCGCTGCCATTATAACGAACCGTCAATCCCATCAGGCAGGCACTGACTAATATTCTTTCCATGACTCCATCCTTCGGAAATAAATCGCAGCGGTAACGTAATATTCTAACGCTGATATCGAAGTTGAAATAAAAATCCATTAAGCGAGTTAAAGCCTGCGCTATATTTAGCGCGATATTGATCACGATTGTGAATTAATCGAGGTGCTGCAGGATTCTAACGTATTAATGCTGGGTAAATTGATGAATAACGCTGAAGTCTGATTAATGAAAGGGTTGGCCGACGCAGGTTGAAGGGAATGGTATTGATTTAGCAGTGTTTTATCGCCTGGTGGTTGTGTGGTTATCGTTGGGGGCAGGTTCGTTTCTATCACCACGACGGTGCGAAATTTATCAAACCGCTATTCTGGTCAGAGCACAGACCTTATTTGTGCATCAGATCCCTCGCACAGCAGATTATTTTTCTGCGCCATTTTATTTTTACGGTTTTTTCCGAAAAGCAGGGGTTTTTAAAAGAATTTTGCATTTTAAAATGGTATTGTTTATCCGCAATGCTAGTGATGTGGCGTTGTGTGCTTCAGTTTTACCCTCAATTTTAGGGTTTACCCGCTTTATGCAATTTATGGAAATAGCATTCTCCACCCGATCCTCGCGATCGGGTTTCTTTCCTCTCCGCTGTAGTATGAATCCGCTGACTTTAAGACCAGATAATGTCAGAAAAGACACAACCGTTAAGAAATCGATAATTTGCAGTAATTTAATGTAAGTCTGCGGTTTTTAAGAGTTTTGGAAATCCTCTTTTGCTTTTGATTGGTGAATAGTGTCTCTCGACGGCGCAGTAACTGCCGTTATCATTGGAGGCAACATCATGAAAAAAACAACATTAAGTCTTATTGCGTCACTTATTGCATGCAGCACACTGTTCTCTTCCGTCTCCTGGGCAGATGGCCCGGGCGACCAGCGCTGGCAGCAGCACGGCGGCGACCAGCATCAGGATCATGGGCGCGGCCCTGACCATGGCGGCGATCGCGGCCCCGATCATGGCTACAACCATGGCCCGGACCGTGGCCCGGATCACCATGACCGTTATGCCGACCATCGTGGCCCAGATGGACACCATGACGGCGATCACTTCGCCTGGAACGGCCATGACTTCCGTCGCGGTCACCCGATGCCGCCAGAATTCCGTGGCCCGCACTATCGCGTAGATGACTGGCGTGAACGCCGTCTGCCAGAGCCGCCGCGCGGTGAGTACTGGTCTTACATTGACGGTAATTACGTCCTGATTGCTGCCGCCACTGGCGTGATCACCTCGCTGCTGCTGAACGGCGCATTTAACTAATCACCCCCACGGATGGCTACGGCCATCCGTGTTTCTCTCTGCTTTATGCCCTCACCAGGTTATTCTCTATGCGACCCTTTTTTCCCCTACAACGCGCTAAGGAGTCATGATGACCGTGGTAAAAATGGTGGCAGTAGACAAGGACGGCACCTTTCTCGACGATAAAAAGCAGTACAACCGGGCTCGTTTTCAGGCTTGTTATGAAGAGATGAAACGGCGCGGCATCAAATTTGTGGTCGCCAGTGGCAATCAATATTACCAACTCAAATCCTTCTTCCCCGATATCTCCAGCGAAATTGCCTTCGTCGCCGAAAACGGTGCGTGGATCATCGATCGCGATGAAGAGCTGTTCTGCGGCGCATTCAGCCGCGACGATATCGATGCGGTACTCGACACCCTGCACAACGGGCACTACCCGGAACTGCGTTATATCCTCTGCGGACGTGAAAGTGCTTACTACTTCGAAGGTCTCGACGAGAGCTGGCTGGTGAAGATGCGCCACTACTGCCATCGTCTGAAGCCGATTCGCAGCCTCGATGAGGTCGCGGATGACAAACTCTTCAAGTTCGCCCTCAATCTCTCCGATGATTATGTTGAACCGTTAATGGCCGATATCGAACGCTTGCATCAGGGTTCGGCCGCAGCGACCTCCAGCGGCCACGGATCTGTGGATCTGATTGTGCCAGGCAATCACAAAGGCCATGGGCTCGATCTGCTCGGCAAACGTTGGGGCATCGATCGCAGCGAGATTTTGGTGTTTGGCGATGGCGGTAACGATCTGGAGATGTTGCAGCAATCGGGATTTAGCTTCGCCATGGCGAATGCACCGCAAAAAGTGAAAGATGCCGCACGCTATGAAGCGCCCAGCAACAATGAAGAGGGCGTGCTGCAGGTGATCGAACAGATGCTGGCGGGCAAACCGCCGTTTAGCCTCTGAGCGTCATTTGACACTTAATTCATTGTTTGCTTTGACGATGCGCGGAGCGTATGCAGGCGCGGCGAGATGAAGCGGCGCAACATTGCGCGGTAAAGTGGCGGGAAAGTCATGTTGTGCGGGTGTGCTTTGGCGCACCCGCATCGTCTAAATCAACCGATGTTATGCAACGTGCCAGGCCGCAGTAATCATCTCGGTGAGGGTGGAGGCATCGTAACTGACCCAGCCGTTTTTACTGTTGGCGCGCGCGACAATCCAGTCAACATCGGTGGCGTTCAAGGTCGGCCCATCCTGCCAGAACGGCACAATCGCATGCGCCTGCAACCAGGCTTTCAGCGCTAACGCTGGCGGCGCCGGATCGTCCGGTAGTAGCGCTTGCCCCAGCTGTGCCATCAAACGCTGCTGTTCAGCGTGCTCGGTTTCCGCCAGCACATCGAGGAATGGGAACAGCAAACGTCCACACACTTCTCCGTGATGGAAAGGTTTGATGGCGCCCAGTTCACCGGCAATCCCATGAATCACGCCCAATCCCGCACTGCTCAGGCAGACACCGCCCAGCCAGGAAGCCATCATCATCGCTTCTCGTGCTTCATCACCTTGGGCATCGTCGCGATTCAGATTTGGCCATGCCTGAAAGAACAGCCGCAGCCCATTCAGCGCCGTTTGTTGGGTAAACAGATTGCCTTTACGCGACAGGTACGCCTCGAACAGATGGGTAAAGGCATCAATGGCGCAGGTGGCCAGTACGCTATCTGGTGTGCCCTTGAGCAAATCGGCATCCAGAATTGCCACCTGTGGCACAAACACCGGATGGCGCAACGAGGCTTTCACCTGAATATGCTGCTGATCGGTCACCACGGCGTTTTGCGTCGCCTCACTGCCCGTTCCCGCTGTGGTGGGAATGGCGATCAGCGGCAGAGTGATCGCCTGAACCGGCGTATCACCCACTTTCTCCAGGTAACGTGCGGTATTCAGCGGATGCTGCATCATGGCGCTGAAAGCTTTAGCGGCATCCAGCACGCTGCCACCGCCTATCGCTACCACGCGATCCACATGGCCGCGCCAGCGATTCACCCAGGCATCAATTTCATCGGGCGAGGCTTCATGGCTGACAATTTCATAGCCCAGAATCTGGTCATTGAGTGCCGCGCCCAGTCTTTGCCAGGCAGGGCCGTTAAGAAAAGAGCGGCCACAAAACAGCAACGTCGGTTGGGGATGGGCAGCTAGCAGCGGCAATAATCGGTCAATACTGCCACGTCCAAACAGGGTTTGTTGATTACTGTACAACTCGATCAGATTCTCACTCACCTGCAGATCCTTTTTTTGAAGGGCATAAAGACCTTAGTGTAACCAAAAGCGGTGACGCCCCCGCTGCAAACATTCTGATAACTGCCTGGCAAAAAGTTGATCACCTTCGCAAAACAGAAATTCCCCCCGCACGGCTGATGCTTTGTGCGCAATGTTACCCTTAACATGATACCCGTAACATTGTGCGACAGACCGCGTGCCTCTCAGCGATGTCACCGAATCGACTGTCCTTTGGGATCAACAAAACAAACCGCTGCCGACATGCTGTCGTGCGCAAAAGTGGAGAAAAATTATGCCATTACTCTATGTGGCGATTGGCGTAGCCTTACTGCTGCTGTTAATGATTCGCTTCAAGCTGAATGGATTTATTGCGCTGATACTGGTCGCGCTGGCGGTGGGCATGATGCAGGGTATGCCCGTCAACAAAGTGATTGGATCGATCAAAACCGGCGTGGGCGGCACACTTGGTAGTCTGGCGCTGATCATGGGCTTTGGCGCGATGTTGGGAAAACTGCTGGCTGACTGCGGCGGTGCCCAGCGTATTGCCACCACGCTGATTGCTAAATTTGGTCAAAAACACATTCAGTGGGCGCTGGTCTTAACCGGCTTCACGGTGGGCTTCGCGCTGTTCTATGAAGTGGGCTTTGTGTTGATGCTGCCGCTGGTGTTCAGCATCGCGGCGTCGGCGCGTGTGCCGCTGTTGTACGTCGGCGTGCCGATGGCTGCGGCATTGTCGGTGACGCACGGTTTCCTGCCTCCGCATCCAGGTCCAACGGCGATTGCGACACTGTTCAACGCCGATATGGGTAAAACGCTGCTGTATGGCACCCTGCTGGGTATTCCGACCGTGATTCTGGCGGGCCCGGTGTATGCGCGCTTCCTGAAAGGCATCGACAAACCGATTCCTGAAGGTTTGTGGAACCCGAAAACCTTTACCGAAGCGGAAATGCCCGGCTTTGGCGTCAGCGTCTGGACGGCGTTAGTGCCGGTAGTGCTGATGGCCTTGCGTGCCGTGGCGGAGATGGTGTTGCCGAAAGGGCATCTGTTGTTGCCGTATGCGGAGTTCTTTGGTGACCCGATTATGGCAACGCTGATTGCAGTGCTGATCGCCATCTTCACCTTTGGTCTGAACCGTGGACGTAGCATGGATGAAGTGATGGGCACCATCACCGACTCGATCAAAATCATCGCCATGATGCTGTTGATCATTGGCGGCGGCGGGGCGTTCAAGCAGGTGCTGGTGGACAGCGGTGTCGATAAATACATCGCGAGTATGATGCACGAGACCAATATATCGCCGATCTTTATGGCGTGGTCCATCGCGGCGGTGTTGCGTATCGCATTGGGTTCAGCCACCGTGGCGGCGATTACCGCCGGCGGGATCGTTGCACCACTGATTGCCACCAGCGGTGCCAGCCCGGAACTGATGGTGATTGCCGTGGGTTCTGGCAGCGTGATCTTCTCTCACGTCAACGATCCGGGCTTCTGGCTGTTCAAGGAATACTTCAACCTGACCATCGGTGAAACCATCCGCTCCTGGTCCGCGCTGGAAACCATTATTTCGGTGTGTGGTTTGGTCGGCTGTTTGCTGCTGGCTAACGTTATCTGACGGAAATCAGCTGAGGCGATGTGCCTCAGCTTCCTTATTACTGGGGTCTACTGCGCCAGCGCGCGGAAGGCCGCCAGCTCTTCATCGGACATGCCCGCTTGTAATGCGGCTGCACAAATCTGTTCCCAACTGTTGCTGTCGAGCGGAATCCCCTCGCGATCGCGTTCGATACGATTCTGTTCTTCCCATTCACCTGGCATCTGAATCGGTGCATCGCCGCTTTGTGGCGAGCGTTTTACCCATTCGAGGAACGATTCTGCTTCTTCCTGCATCGCCGGGGCATCAAACGCTTCGGGATTAACGATGATGGTGGTCATGCAGTTGAAAATGGCGTCATGGCTGCTGACCAGCGTGGCATCGTGCGTGGTGCGACCACCGGAAAGCGCACCGCCCAGAATTTCGCACATCGTGGCCAGCGCGTAACCTTTGTGCAGACCGAAGGGCATCAGCGAGCCATAAGGTGCCTGATGCATCACGCCGGGTTCGGTGGTGGGCTGCCCCTGATGATCGATCAGATAACCGGGCGCGACCTGTTGCCCTTTGTTCCACGCCACGCGTGTTTTGCCGTAGGCAATCCCGCTGGTAGCGAAATCGAGCAGCAGCGGTTTGGCATTTTGGCGTGGGAAGATGGCACAGAAGGGGTTGGTGCCAAAACGACGGTCGCTACCGTTAAAGGGCGCAACCATCGGATCACCCATCACGTTGACGAAATGAAAAGAGACGAATCCCGCAGCTGCGCACCGTTCTGCCCAATGACCGATACGACCAATATGGTGGGAGTGGTGTAAGCCGACCGCAGCGATACCCTGCTTCGCTGCACGCTCAATACCCAAGTGCATCGCCTGATGTGCCGCCACCTGACCAAAGCCATTATGTCCGTGCAGGGTGAGCACCGCACCGGCATCCTTTTCAATGGTGGTGTGCTGGTTCAGCTGCAGGAATCCCTGCTTCAGCGAACTCATATAGCTCGGGATCATTCCTACGCCGTGGGAATCGTGACCGGCCAGATTGGCGGCCACCAAATGGTCAGCCACTAAACGTGACTCTTCGGCGCTGCTGCCGGCATGTAACCAAATGGCCTGAACAAATTGATGTAACTGGGAAGGGGGAAGTCGGTAAAGGGCACTCACGCGGTCAATCTCCTTGTCATGTTCGATAATGCATCCTGCGCTTAAAGCTATCATTACCGCAAGTGAGTGTTATCAAAAGCAAAGGGCCACAATCTGTGGCCCAAAAACTCAATGCGGCTGTTCAAAGCCCGCTTTCACCATCTGATCGCGCAACGCGCGGGTAATTTCACGGTTCCCACCCGTGACCGGATAAATGACATTGTTGACGACATCGTCAAGGTAATGCTCTTCAAACTCTTGCATGGTGAGTTGGGTGCCACCTTCATCGTTAATAGCAATGCTGCCACTGATGTGGTTGCCGTAATCCTTTGCCTTCAGGCTGTAACGCCCCATGCTGGTATTAATCGTGCTCATAAGATCTCCTTGTTACGTAGGCAGTGATAACAATTGAGGCCTGCTAGAGGCGCTGTAAGTTTAGACAGCACGAGCTGGCGGTGCGCAGCGGGAGAGAGAGATAAAATCGCGACATGCGACCCGTCTCGCAGAAATAAAACTGAACGGAAGGCAACGCTCATCACCATGCGTGACAGTGCTCGCACTGCACAGCGAACGCAGAAGGATCATCTATACTGGTTAACAGGCGCGTTATTTTTCATCACTGAAGGAGCGAACAATGAAAATAATTCTGTGGATTATTGCCATCATTTTTATCGTGGGATTACTGACGATTACGGGTGTATTCAAACTGATTTTTTAGCATGAACAGGCACCTGAGGTGCCTGAATTCTTTATTCTGCCCGGGACGCGGCGAATTCGCTTAATGTCAGCATTGCCGGAATCATGTCCCGCCAGTCAATCGGTTTATCACAACCCGCGCAACACGCACCATGGTGTGGGTTATTTCTATCCTCTTCCACTTTCGGCAATGTGAAATAAAATTTAGCGCAGCCGCAGCGTCGACAGCGAATCGTCATTTCAATGTTCCTCCCTCTCCATCCTGGAAAGATGAGATTTATCTTATTCGCCCTCAGAGTTCAATTCATAAATTTAATTAATTTATTTCAGGTGTAAATGATTGTCGTTAAGTTGCTGAAAATTAAGTTGTCTCTCTGGGTGATTATCACGCTGAGAGTGCATTTAATGTGCATTTTTCCTTACGACCGGGATATTTCTTTCCTGTAGAAAAACCACAACCTAATCTAAATCATCGGAAAATAATGGTGTAACACAGACTATCCCTGGAGTTTTTAGCCGCTTTTTTAGATATCGTTTTAAGTTGTTGCGCTAATAATCGCCCACTCACCGAATGCGCCTTTTACTGGGGCGAATTTAAGAGTTGACTTAATAGGATTTTTTTGTGAATCGGCACATTTTATCCGCACTTTTGGGCGGAATTTTGACGTTACCCATGACGTTTTCGGCATCAGCAGTCACAACATCGCAAGCCATTGAGGCGGGATGGAACACATTTAGCACCAATGTTGAGCAAACCTGGTCGCAGCCACAGCATCATGACTTTTACCTGCCCGCTATCACCTGGCATAACCGCTGGACCTATGATGACGAGCATATCGAAAAGTACAACGAGCGGCCGTGGGGTGCGGGTGGCGGTGTCTCTCGTTGGGATGAGAAAGGCAACTGGCATGGGCTCTATGCCATGGTGTTCAAAGACTCGTTCAACAAATGGGAGCCTATCGCTGGCTATGGCTGGGAAGCGACCTGGCGGCCATTGAACGACCAGAATTTCCACATCGGTGCAGGCTACACCGCGGGCGTCACCGCGAGAGATAACTGGCGCTATATCCCGGTTCCACTGGTTTTGCCATTAGCATCAATAGGATATGGACCAGCCACTTTCCAAATGACTTATATTCCAGGGACTTATAATAACGGCAACGTCTATTTTGCCTGGCTGAGATTCCAGTTTTAGCGTGTGAAAAGCGTCAAAAAGTGTGAAGGGGATGCAAAAAATCAATATTTATCACTTTTTCATCAATTCTCACTGGACAAATGTCACCGCAATTGCTGTACTAGATGCCGACACAGTTTAGTGTCCATTTTTCATGTAAAGGTAATATAGATGTCCAAGATCAAAGGTAACGTTAAGTGGTTTAATGAGTCCAAAGGATTCGGTTTCATTACTCCGGAAGATGGCAGCAAAGATGTATTCGTACACTTCTCTGCAATCATGAGCAATGGTTTCAAAACTCTGGCTGAAGGTCAGCGTGTAGAGTTCGAAATCACTGACGGCGCTAAAGGCCCATCTGCTGCTAACGTTATCGCTCTGTAAGTTAACAGTTAGAATTTTGAAAACCCGCCTAATGGCGGGTTTTTTTTGTCCTTTTTACATGTGCCACCAAGTCAGGGAATAGCCCAACACGGCCGCCATGGCGACGAAAAGCGCCATCACTTCATTGTAGCTACGTGGAATCAGGTTTTTCATGTGCGCGCCCCAGAGGTGTATTTCACTCAGCATCGCAAAGCCAGGTTAAGCCAACCTTAAGCCGTATTGACAGTCTGATGACAGGGCACATTCTGCGGCGTATTTCACAGAACCTGGCAGTAACATTCTCATAACAATCCTTACTTGCAGCTTTTTACGCAACAACGCTATATAACTGCATGCAAGGACTCATGAGGAGGCAGGATGAATATACGTCAGGCACTGGCAAAAGACAGTTTTGCCCTGAGTGCGCTGTTAACCGAACTGGGTTACAGCGGCACAGAAAAGTTTATTGATACACGTCTGGCGCAGTTATGCAGCCATCCCGACGAAATTTTATTGGTGGCAGAACACGGTAATCAGGTTCTGGGATTTCTCTCTTTGCACTTTATCCCCCAACTGGCGCTGCCCGGTGATTTCGCCCGCATCAGCTATTTTTGCATTGCGGAAGGCGAGCGCAGTAAAGGCAGTGGCCAACAGCTGCTCAGCCATGCCGAACAGCTAGCGCGTGAACGGGGCTGCGATCGCATGGAAGTGCATTGTCACGCTTCCCGCCTTAAAGCCAACCAGTTCTACTCGCGTGAAGGCTATGTGGAATCTCCGCGTTATCACATCAAAGATCTGGGCTCGCTTTAAGTTCACGCCCGGTGGCGATGACCAGCGCGTCAGCAATGCTTTCAAGCTGATCGAACGGGAGCAGTGAAGCACTGACGCGAATAAAGGGCTCGCCGTTGAGGCAACAGCGTTCTCCCGGCAGTACAGCGATGCCGCGTGCTGCCAGGGTGATCATGGCGTACTGCTCTGATTCCACCGGGATCTGTACGCTCAACCCATCTCGCTCTTCCAGCACCACTCCGCGTTTTGCCAGTGCCGCCAGTAACTGCTGGCGACGCTGCGCGTAAACGGTCTTCGCCTGTTGAATGCTCTGCTGTGTGGCTTCATCGGTGAGCATCCATGCCACCGCATCCTGCAAGATACGGCTGGTCCAGCTGACGCCGAAATTACGCCACGACTGCAGTCGTTTCACCATGTCTGCCGTCGCGGATAACGCCGCCAGGCGCAGATCGGGACCATAGGCTTTGGAAAAAGAATGAACGTGAATGACCCGTTCCGGGAAGTGAAAACCGAGGCTCCAGGCCGGCCAGCGCGACAGATCGCCAATGCCATCATCCTCGACAATCATCGTGGTACAGTTCGCCAGCACCCTTGCTAACTCGGCGCTGCGACGCTGAGTCACGCTGTAGCCGGTGGCCGAATGCGTGCGCGGCTGATAGATAAACATCGCCGGTGATTTTTGCAGATGTGCGGCCAGCGCCGTGGGTATAGGCCCCTGATCATCACAGGGCAGCGGCAAAATTTCTGCGCCGATATTTTCCAGCATATCCAGCAAACGGGTGGCCGTGGGATTTTCAATCACCACCCGATCGCCCGGCGACAACAGCGTCTGCACAATCAGGTTCATGGCATCAAAACCGCCATCAGTGGCTAACCAGGCTTCCGCCGGATAGGGCCAGCGTGGACTGATGGCCGCTTGCAATTGCGGGGAGATCGCTTCGCGCTGATAGCTGTTTAACTCAGGCGAGG
This sequence comes from Pantoea sp. CTOTU50773, assembly GCF_032082325.1. Lineage (NCBI taxonomy): Bacteria > Pseudomonadati > Pseudomonadota > Gammaproteobacteria > Enterobacterales > Erwiniaceae > Pantoea > Pantoea sp. CTOTU50773. Next base: position 18,095 of record NZ_DAMDQC010000019.1, read on the forward strand.
CAATCCCCGCGAGGATCGCCCGTTTAAGATCGGGTAGCAACGCCGGATCGGGTGACGCCATCGCCAGCGCCGCCCGGATGTTCTCGCCGTAGTTACCAATCTTCTCAAAGCGGATAGGGCGTGGCAGTACGCTGTTGCCACACACCCACACGCCACTGCGTCCTTTACCCGCCAGCACTTTCTGCTTCTTCAGTTGCGCCCAGGCAGCAGAAACGGTTGCCGGACTGACGCCCAGCCGCTCCGCCAGTTCGCGCACCGCAGGCATTTGCATGCCAACAGCAATTTGGCCGTCCCGAATTAAGGATGAGGCGGTAAGCGTTATTCCCTTTACCGAAGCATCGTCTATTTGATGGCTAAGCCACTCGACATCTACCGTTTGCGTCATAAGAAAATCATTTGTTCAGTAACAAAGAATTGATTGTTCAGATTAGTATTCGCGTTTTAGACTCAAATTCAAGCACTATTTGCTGAATAAATAAACAGCGCCAGATCTCTGGCCGAAAACGGGGAAAGCACAATTATGGTAACCATCAGACTGGCGGTGCGTGACTGGGATTATTTCACCCCGCTGGCACTCGGCGACATCAAACCAGAAGGCTTCACGCTGGAGATTGACCGCGTGGGCACGCTGGTTGATAACCTCGCGACCAGCGACAAATACGACGCGGGTGAAGTGTCATTCAGCCGCTATGCTCAGGCATGCGCCAGAGGCGATAACGCACTGCTCGGCCTGCCGCACTTCCTGATGCGCGGCTTCCGCCAGCGCTGCATCATCACTACCGCTGACAGCCCGATTACCACGCCCGCTCAGCTGAAAGGCAAGAAAATCGGGGTGACCGGCTGGCAGGATTCTGGCAACACATGGACGCGCACCGTGCTGCGTGAAGCTGGCGTAGAGATCGATGATGCGTACTGGTTTGCCGGCCGTCTGACCGAAGAGCATCCGATTGTGGATCGCCTCGCGGGATTCGGTCGTCCGGGCCGCATTGAGCCGGCACCGGGTGAGCGCCCGCTGATCGAACTGCTGAAGGCCGGTGAGCTGGATGCGGTGTTCACGCCCTTTATGCCAGAAGGTTTCTTCCTGAAAAATTCTGGCCTGCGTCAATTGCAAAACGACTTTGTGACCGCCGAGCGCGACTACTTTAATCGCGTCGGCTACGTGCCGGGTATCCATCTGCTGGCGATGAAACCGGCACTGGCGGAAATGCATCCCTGGCTGCCGCAGGCGTTAAGCGAAATCATCGATCGTTCGTACCAGATGTGGATGCAGAAACGCGAGAAATACGCCGACACCACACCGTGGCTGCTGGATGATTTGCGACGTACCGCGCAGGAATTACCGGCGGACTGGAATCAAAACGGATTCTCCGCTAACAAAAAGATGATCGCCGATTTTGCTAACGAGCTGTTCCAGCAAGGCTTAACCAAAACATTACTGACGCCGGAAGCGATTTTCCCGGCAGCAGTGCAAGGGGAGTGAAGATGAAAGTTGCAATGGGGCAGTTTGCTGTCAGCCGGGAATGGCAGGAAAACACCGATATCTGCATCGGTTTAATGAACAATGCACTGGCCGGAGGCGCGGATTTACTGGTCCTGCCAGAAGGCGTGCTGGCGCGTGATATTGCCGACCCTGATCTGGTACTGAAAGCCGCACAACCGCTGGATGGTCCTTTCATCACGCAGCTGCTGGCAGTCAGCAAAGGCAACGATTTGACCACCATGATGAGCGTGCACGTGCCAACTGAAGGCAACAAAGCGCTCAACGTGCTGATTGCCATTCGCAACGGTGAACTCATCGCCGCCTACGAAAAGCTGCATCTTTATGATGCGTTTGCGATGCAGGAGTCACAGCGCGTGAATCCAGGCAACGAAATCCCACCGCTGGTGGAAGTGGCCGGGATGAAAGTGGGCCTGATGACCTGCTACGACGTGCGTTTCCCTGAGCTGGCGCGCCGTCTGGTGCTGGACGGTGCTGATGTGCTGGTATTGCCTGCCGCGTGGGTCAAAGGCCCGCTGAAAGAGATGCATTGGGAATTGCTGTGTACGGCACGCGCACTGGAAAACACCTGTTACATGGTGGCCGTGGGCGAATGTGGCCCGCGTAACATCGGCAACAGTCTGGTCATCGATCCTCTTGGCGTGGCGATAGCCAAAGCGCCAGAGTCGGCGGCACTGGTGTTCGCCTACCTCGATCCACAACGTATTGCCTACGCACGTAGCGTACTGCCGGTGCTGGAAAACCGCCGTTTTGCTCGTCCTGAACTGAAACCACTTTGATAGATTTTGGGGAACTGGCTCATGAATAAACTTACAACAGCAATAACGTTGGCGCTGGGGCTGACAGTCAGCGCAGTGCAGGCAGCGGAAACTATCCCAACGCAGAAAGTTGATCAGGCGCTGCATGACCGCTTGCCAGCAGAGATTAAAAGCGCTGGAAAAATGATTTCGGTAAACAACGGATCGTTTCCTCCTTATGAGATCGTGAACGGTCCACATTCGATGGACGGCGCCTCAGCCGACCTGACGAATGCTTTGGCTCAATTGCTGGGTGTGAAAATTGAACATGCCACAGTCAGCGGTTTGTCGGGTGTTTTAGCTGGCATTAATTCGGGCCGTTATCAGATGGCGATTGGGCCGATTGGCGACTATCCCGATCGTCAGCAGAAAGTCGACTTCATCGATTTTGTGCAGGAGTTCGTGGTGTTCGGCGTGCAGAAGGGCAATCCAGCGAAAATTAACGGTCTGGAAGACACCTGCGGCAAGCGTATTGCTGTGATGGCAGCCGGTTCAGCTGAGCAGGTGATTCGTAAGCAGTCGGACGCTTGCGTTGCCGCGGGCAAACCTGCGGTGGTGGTGCAATCTTTCACCGATCAGCCTTCATCGATTCTGGCAGTACGATCTAAGCGTTCTGATGCATTCTTCTCTTCACAGGCACCGCTGACCTACTTTATCGAGCAAGCCAATGGCCAGCTGGAGCTTTCCGGTAAAGGGCAGAAAAACGGCTTTGGCGATATTTTCCAGGGCACGGTAGTACCAAAAGGTTCCGAACTGGGCAACGTAGTACTCGACGCCTATAAAGAGCTGTTCGCCAACGGCACCTACGCGGCGATCATGAAGAAGTGGAAACTCGACGGCAATATCTTGCAGCAGCCGGGTCGTAATCTGGCGCAGGGGACAGCAAAATGAATCCGGTCACCCACAATACGCGAGCCAGGGATAAGGCCAACGTGCAGCAGCGCGATGTCGCTTTCGCCCGCAGTGCGCCCACCTATGGACGCTGGATCTCATGGATTGTGGTACTGGTGGTCGCGGCCAACTTTCTCTGGCTGGTGGCGACCAATCCCAATTTTGAATGGAAAGTGGTGTTGCAGTGGTTCACCGAAGGTTCGGTGATGAAAGGGCTGCAGGTGACGCTCGGGCTGACGGTAGTCTCGATGATCCTCGGTACGCTGCTGGGGCTGCTGCTGGCGGTATGGCGTCTTTCGGAAAATAAACTGCTGAGCGGCATCTCGTCGCTTTACATCTGGTTTTTCCGGGGTACGCCGCTGCTGGTGCAACTGATCTTTTGGTACAACCTGTCGACGCTGTTTCCGAACATTTCGATTACCGTACCCTGGACGGATATTACCTTCGCCAGTTGGAATACCAACGATCTGATTACGCCGCTGACCGCTGCGTTTGCCGGACTGGCACTGAATGAAGCGGCGTATATGGCGGAGATCATTCGCGCCGGGCTGTTGTCGGTGGATCAGGGACAGGTGGAAACCACTCAGGCGTTTGGCATGAGCCGCAGCCGTGCATTACGCCGCATTATCATTCCGCAGGCGATGCGATCCATTATTCCTCCGACCGGCAATCAGCTGATCAGTATGATTAAAGCGACCTCGCTGGTGAGCGTAATAGCCATGGGCGATCTGCTTTACTCGGTGCAGGCCGTGTATAACCGCACCTTTGAAATTATCCCGATGCTGATGGTCGCCGTGATTTGGTATCTGCTGATCACGTCGATCCTGAATATTGGGCAGTCAGCAATTGAACGCTACTACGCACGCGGCACCAAACGTACCGTGGTGAATAAACGCCGGACAGACACGGCTGTCGCAGCCACACATCAGCTGAAGGAGGATGTATGAGTGAGATTCAGCCGCTGGTCTCTGCGCGCAATGTCCAGAAGAGTTATGGCGATAACGAGGTATTGAAAGGGATCGATCTGGATGTGTTTCCAGGTGAAGTGGTGGTGATTCTCGGGCCATCGGGATCGGGCAAATCGACCTTCCTGCGCTGTATAAACCATCTGGAAGATATGAACGCCGGCTCCATCATGGTGGGTGAAGAGCAGATTGGCTACGAATTGAAGCGTGGGATTCTGCATCGCCTGTCGGCACGGCGGATTGCTCACCAGCGTCAGAAGATCGGCATGGTGTTTCAGCAATTCAACCTCTATCCACACATGACCGTGCTGCAGAACATTATTGAAGCGCCCATTGGTGTGCATAAGTTTCCCCGCCAGGGAGCGTTGCAGCATGCGCGCGAACTGCTGACAACGGTGGGATTGAGTGACAAAGCCGATGCGTGGCCACGCCATCTTTCCGGTGGGCAGCAGCAGCGTGTGGCGATTGCTCGTGCGTTAGCCATCAAACCGGCGTTGATGCTGTTTGATGAGCCGACTTCCGCGCTGGACCCCGAACTCGTGGGAGAGGTGCTGGCGACGATGCGCACGCTGGCCGATCGTGGTCTGACCATGATCGTGGTGACACATGAGATTGGCTTTGCACGTGAGGCGGCGGATCGGGTGGTATTTATGGATGGCGGCGTGGTGGTGGAGCAGGGAACACCGGAGCAGGTGATCGGTAATCCACAGCACCCGCGTACGCAGGCCTTTTTGAGCCGCTTTATTTAATGTTGCGCGGATGTTGATCGTAATCTGTTACAGATTCCAGTTGTGACAGCTGATAAACTGCGCGTTAATAGCTATGTCTGTTTTCGCTAAGGTTGAAAGGTAAAGTATGGAAGGTTTCAGCATTGCCAAACTGCTGATCATCGGTGCACTTATTGTACTGCTGTTTGGTACCAACAAGTTACGTTCACTGGGTGGTGATCTGGGTTCCGCCATTAAAGGCTTCAAGAAAGCCATGAAAGACGATGAATCCACCGCAACCAAAAGCACCGCTGAAGAAGCGCCGGCTGAACGCGTGAGCCACAAAGAGTAATCCGACTTCAAACGTCAATAAGTGTAAATGTTTATGACGTTGATAAAAAAACCAGACTGCTTCCAGTCTGGTTTTTGTTTTTTGGCACGGGTGAAAAAAGCCTGGCTGCGGGCGTCACACCCGCAGAACCGATTATTTCACTTCCAGCCCTTTGGCCTGCATATCCGCATGATAAGAAGAACGGACGAATGGGCCACAGGCCGCGTGGGTGAAGCCCATCGCCATGGCTTCCTCTTTCATCTCATCAAACTCTGCCGGGCTCACATAGCGCTGTACCGGCAGGTGATGGCGGCTTGGCTGTAAATACTGGCCGAGTGTGAGCATGGTGACACCATGACGACGCAGGTCACGCATCACTTCTACGATTTCCGCATTGGTTTCACCCAATCCGACCATCAGGCCAGACTTGGTTGGCACATCAGGATGCGCTTCTTTGAAACGCTCCAGCAGCTTCAGCGACCAGTCGTAGTTGGCGCCAGGGCGTACCTGACGGTAAACGCGTGGCACGTTTTCCATGTTGTGGTTGAACACATCTGGCGGCGTGGCGGTGAGGATTTCCAGCGCACGATCCATACGACCACGGAAGTCAGGCACCAGCGTTTCAATTTTGATGTTAGGGCTTTTTTCGCGAATGGCAGTAATGCAATCGGCAAAGTGCTGAGCCCCGCCGTCGCGAAGATCGTCGCGGTCAACCGAGGTGATCACCACATAACGCAGCCCCATATCGGCAATAGTTTGTGCCAGTTTCAGCGGTTCGTTGGCGTCAGGCATATTTGGACGGCCGTGGGCGACGTCGCAGAATGGGCAACGACGCGTACAAATCGCACCGAGGATCATAAAGGTGGCGGTGCCGTGGTTAAAACATTCAGCGAGGTTAGGGCAGGAGGCCTCTTCACATACTGAGTGCAGACCATTTTTGCGCATGGCGGCTTTGATACCCTGAATGCGGCTGGAATCCGCAGGCAGTTTTATCTTCATCCACTCCGGCTTACGCAGAATTTCTTCACGCTCGACCATCACGGTTTTCACCGGAATCAGCGCCATTTTGTCGGCATCGCGATACTTGACGCCACGTTCCATCTGAATTGGTTTACTCATAAATCTGCAGGTTCCGGTCGGGATTGCGATTTGAAAGCTTCCTCACTCAAACTGAGAACCAGGCTTTCAACTTTATTTGAAAATATGGCAAAAATTATATCATTTCGTCTGCGCATAAGCAGCCGATATGCGAGTGCTAAAGTTACAATTTTGTAAATGAGCACAGACAGTCAAGGTCAGACCCTGGCATCATTTTGCCATTCAAGCTGGGTGAAACCCATTAAGCGAGCGAAATGTTTTATCAAACGGGGTTGTACGTCGGCGGTTGTGACCCCAGGCTGCTTTTCACTTAACTGCGTCATGCGCATGCCGGCATAACCGCAGGGATTGATGCGCAGGAAAGGTGCCAGATCCATCGCCACATTTAATGCCAGGCCGTGAAAGGAGCACCCTTTGCGAATGCGAAGGCCTAATGAGCACACTTTGTCATCGCCGATATAAACGCCGGGTGCGTCGGCACGTGCGCGCGCAGCGATACCATAATCCGCCAGGGTGGCGATCACGGTTTCCTCCAGCGCAGTGACCAGCTCTCTGACACCGATTTTGTGACGTTTAATATCAATCAACACGTACATCACCTGTTGCCCAGGCCCGTGATACGTCACCTGGCCGCCACGATCGCTCTGCACAACCGGAATATCGCCCGGCATCAGCAGATGTTCGGCTTTGCCTGCCTGGCCCTGGGTAAACACCGGATGATGTTCCACCAGCCAGATTTCATCGGCAGTGCTGCTGTCACGTTGATCGGTAAACTGATGCATCGCATCGGAGATAGGTTGCCAGTCGCGCTGGCCCAGTTGACGAACAAGAAGCGTGTTAGCTGACAAAGCGGAGATCCGGTAGAGAGTGAAGGGCTGAGTATAACGCTGGCAAAGCCGCCTTTGCCAGCGCGGGTATTACAGGACCATGCGCACGATATCAATGTTACCCAGTTCTTCGTACAGGGTTTCTACCTGTTCGATATGCGTTGCGGTGATGGTGATGGAAACCGAATGGTAGTTACCTTTGCTGCTCGGTTTCACTGCCGGGGTATAGTCGCCGGGGGCGTGGCGCTGCACCACTTCAACCACTTGATCAACCAGCTCCGGTTGCGCCAGACCCATTACTTTATAGATGAAGGGGGTAGGGAATTCGGGCAGTTCATTCAGTTTGGTTGTCATGTTGGCTCCGGTGCTTAAAATTGAGAAGAGAAGCCCGAAGGCCGCCCCTACAACAGGTGATGCATAAAAATCGATAAGGGAGGCTTTCCAGCCTCCCCTATACGTTTGAAACGGGGGTTTCTAATTATATGGTATCAGACAGACGATTTTTCAAGCGTCTTAGCCAAACCAGTGATGGAACATCAGTTTGATGTAATCAATGATACGGCTGAAGAAGCCGCCTTCCTGCACTTCGTTCAGCACCACCAGCGGACGCTGTTCAATGGTTTTGCCATCCAGCTGGAAGTTGATGCTACCCACCACCTGGTTTTTCTGCAGCGGTGCATGCAGTTCGGTATTGGTCAGTACATAGCTGGCTTTCAGGTCTTTCATACGGCCGCGTGGAATGGTCAGGTAGGCATCTTTTTCAACGCCTAACTGGACACGATCGCTGTTACCAAACCAAACCGGCTCAGAGGCGAACTCTTTGCCTGCTTTCAGAGGTGCGACGGTCTCAAAGAAACGGAAGCCCCAGGTCAGCAGCTTTTTACTTTCGGTTTCGCGACCTTTATAAGTGTGACCGCCCATGACGGCAGAGATCAGACGCATCTGGCCTTCAGTGGCAGAAGCCACCAGGTTGTAACCTGCCGCATCAGTGTGACCGGTTTTGATGCCGTCAACGTTCAGGCTGGTATCCCACAGTAAACCATTGCGGTTCATCTGTTTGATATTGTTGAAGGTGAACTCTTTTTCACGGTAGACCGAGTATTCGTCCGGCACATCACGAATCAATGCCTGGCCGATCAGCGCCATATCACGCGCCGAGCTGTACTGGCCTTCAGCATCCAGGCCGTGCACGGTCTGGAAGTGGGTGTTTTTCAGACCTAACGCGCCAACATAATTGTTCATCAGGCTAACAAACGCATCCTGGCTGCCGGCAACGTAATCGGCCATCGCCACACAGGCATCATTCCCTGACTGCAACACGATACCGCGCGTCAGTTGAGAAACCGGTACGCGATCGCCTGGCTTTAGGAACATCAGTGACGAGCCTTTGAACACCGGGTTACCGGTGGCCCATGCGTCTTTACCGACGGTGACGATATCATCGTTATGGATTTTGCCTGCTTTGACCGCCTGACCAATCACATAGCTGGTCATCATTTTGGTCAGACTGGCGGGATCGCGACGCGCATCGGCGTTCTTTTCGGCCAGGACTTTACCTGAGTTGGCATCGATCAGCACATAAGCTTCAGCATCGATTTCCGGGACGCCCGGGATCATCGTCTTAAGGTTAACATCGTCCGCAAAGGCGGCATGGCTGAGAGAAAGGGCGACCAGTGATCCCACTGTCAGGCGTTTCAGAAAACGAGAGGGTTTCAGCGTATTCATGTTAAGGACTACAACATCCGTGGGCTAAGAGTGAAAAAAGTGCCTTACTATAGCAAACGCCCGATCGAGCGACATCTTGCTTTGCAAATCAGTTTCAGCAGTAAAGGTAACTGCCCGTAACATTACGGACGGGCAGTTGTAATAAATGAGCTCATTTGTGCTTCAGTGGTCAGGCGCTGTTGTAACGCAGCGGCTTCCGCCCGGCTGCTGTAGCCGCCGAGTTGAATACGATAAACGTTGCCATTGGCTTCCACATTGCCGGGGACGCCAAAACGTTTACCCAGGCTGGTCGCCAGTTGACGGGCGCGCGCCGCATCATTGACCGCACCGACCTGAACGACATAACCACCGGCGGTATGCGTACTCTGAGGTGCAGCGCTGGCTGGAGCAGAAACCGATGCCGCGACAGGCGCAGCGGATGTTGCCTGCACAGGCGTGGCGGCCGGTTCACTGCCTTCCAGTACACCGTTTGCTAAAGGCTGAGGCGCGCCGAGGAAACCGCTGCTCTGCACCGGGGCACCGAGTCCACCGTTACTCTGCAGGGTGCTGTTATCGACTGCGCGAACATCCTGTGGCGCAGGTGCAGGCGTGGTATTGGCGCTGCCACCCATCATCACCATGCCGCCGTTAAGATCCGGGCGCGCGGGCAGGGCGTAGCTCTGCTTCGCCACTGTGGTGCCAATGGTGCCGGGGCCGGAAACAGAACCATCCGGTGCGACTTTGATGTAATCCACGCGAACACGGGAATTATTCGAGATATTCAAACGGTCGCCTGCCGCGCGAGACAGGTCAATGATGCGGCCGGGGGTATACGGGCCACGGTCATTAACACGCACCACGATCTGGCGACCATTGGCGAGGTTAGTGACGCGCACATAGCTTGGCAGTGGCAGAGTAGGGTGTGCCGCAGTTAAGGCGTCTGGATCGTAAGCTTCGCCGATCGCTGTGCGATTACCTTGTGCTTCTGCACCGTACCAGGTGGCCAACCCAACTTCGCTGAAGTTCGAAGGATCCTTGATTACGCGATAATTTTTACCATTAACGCTGTAATCCTGGCTGGTAGAAGGATTGATCGGTTCATAGCGCGGTTCAACGCCTGGGATTTCCACCACCGGGCCATTATAGGCCGGCTGCGGTGGCGCAGTATTATTCTGCTGTTCCGGTGCGGAACAGGCAGCCAGTACCAATGATGCCAGTGCAACCCCAAGCCAATCCTTACGCATGTGCAGCCTCTTAAACGCTTTTAGATAACATTTTTCGATGAGTATGGATCGACATCACGATGCCAAATCCGGCCATTAATACAATCAACGCCGACCCGCCGTAGCTCACCAGCGGCAGCGGAACACCGACCACGGGTAAGATACCACTTACCATACCAATGTTAACGAAAACATAGACGAATAAAATCAACATCAAACCACCGGCCATCACGCGACCAAAGGTGGTTTGCGCGCGCGCCGCAATAATCAGGCCGCGCAAAATCAGCAGCAGATACAGTACCAGTAACACTAATACGCCGACCAGGCCGAGTTCCTCTGCCAGTACCGCAAAGATAAAGTCGGTGTGACGTTCAGGCAAAAACTCCAGCTGTGATTGGGTGCCATGCAGCCAGCCTTTGCCACGTAAACCACCGGATCCAATCGCAATCTTGGACTGAATAATGTGATAACCGGCACCGAGCGGGTCACTCTCTGGATCGAGCAGCATCATCACACGGTCGCGCTGATAGTCATGCATCAGGAAGAACCACAGTACCGGAATAAAGGCCGCCACCAGCAGCACCGCCAGGGCAATCAGCTTCCAGCTCATGCCCGACAGGAACAGCACAAACAGGCCGGACGCGGCGATCAGAATCGAGGTGCCGAGGTCAGGCTGTGCCGCCACTAACAGCGTCGGCATGAAGATCAACACCAGCGCAATGCCGGTATTTTTCAGCGTCGGTGGGCAGACATCGCGGTTAATAAAGCGCGCCACCATCAGCGGCACCGCTATTTTGGCGATTTCCGAGGGCTGGAAACGCACAAAGCCAAGATCGAGCCAGCGCTGAGCCCCTTTACTGATATGGCCAAAGGCATCCACCGCCACCAGTAATATCACGCAGACAATATAGAGATAGGGCGCCCAACTTTCATACACGCGCGGCGGCACTTGCGCCATCACCAGCATGATAATGATACCCATGGCAATCTGACCGAGTTTACGCTCCATCATGCCGGGATCCTGACCGCTGGCGCTCCAGATGACGATGGCGCTGTAAGCCAGTAGCGCAAGGATGATCAGCATAAACAGGGGATCGATATGGATACGCGTCCAGATCGATCTTTTCTGCGGGCTATCGTTCATGGACATCTTTATTCACCTTCGTAGCCAGGCGGCGTCGGTGCGGCTTCAGGCAGCACGGTATTGTTGTCGCCTAGCATTATGTGGTCGAGAATCTGACGCATCACCGTACCCACTGCCGGGCCGGCACCGCCGTTCTCCAGAATCATGGTTACGGCAACGCGCGGTTTGTCGTAAGGCGCGAAAGCCGTCATCAGTTTATGGTCACGCAGGCGTTCAGCAATTTTGTGCGCGTTATAGGTCTCGTTCTCTTTCAGACCGAATACCTGCGCAGTACCGGATTTCGCGGCGATTTTGTAAGGCGCATCGGCAAAACTTTTGTGCGCCGTCCCGTTCGCGCGGTTGGCCACGCCGTACATGCCATCTTTGGCGATTTCCCAATATCCCGAGTGGATGTCGCCAATCGGCGCATCCGGCGGCTGGCGATACGGCACCATGGCCTGACCTTCACGGGTGGCGCGCAGCAAATGCGGCACTTTGATAATGCCGTCATTGATCAGAATCATCATGGCTTTGTTCATCTGCACCGGCGTTGCAGTCCAGTAACCCTGACCAATGCCCACCGGAATGGTGTCACCCTGATACCACGGCTTCTTAAAGCGCTTCAGCTTCCACTCACGCGTTGGCATGTTGCCGGGACTTTCCTGCGGCAAATCAATACCGGTGCGATGGCCATAGCCAAATTTGGTCATCCACTCTGACAGGCGATCAATGCCCATGTCGTAGGCGACCTGATAGAAGAAGGTATCGGCAGATTCTTCCAGCGACTTGGTGACGTTAAGACGGCCGTGTCCCCATTTTTTCCAGTCGCGATAGCGTTTTTCCGAACCGGGCAACTGCCACCAGCCGGGGTCAAACAGGCTGGTGTTGCGGTTAATCACGCCTGCACTCAGCGCAGAGACGGCAACATAAGGTTTCACCGTTGAAGCTGGCGGGTAGGATGCCTGTAACGCGCGGTTATACAGCGGACGGTTCTCATCGCTCAGCAGGGCTTTGTAATCCTTGCTGGAGATGCCATCGACAAACAGATTAGGGTCGTAGCTCGGTGTGGACACCAGCGCCAGAATTTCACCGGTGCGTGGATCGCTGACCACCACGGCGGCACGGCTGCCGGTCAACAGGGTTTCGATGTACTGCTGCAGTTTCAGGTCAACGGTCAGATAGATATCGCGGCCGGCCTGCGGGGATTGCTCGTGCAACTGGCGAATGACCCGGCCGCGGTTGTTCACTTCAACCTCTTCGTAGCCGGTTTTGCCATGCAGCACATCTTCGTAATAGTTCTCGATGCCCAACTTGCCGATATCATGCGTTGCCGCATAGTTAGGCCATTTACCTTCATCATCGAGGCGCTTAACGTCGCGATCGTTAATTTTAGAGACGTAGCCCACCACATGGGTCAGCGTCTGACCGTAAGGATAATAGCGGCGTTGGTAACCCTTCACTTCCACGCCGGGGAAGCGGTACTGATTGACGGCAAAGCGCGCCACCTGCACTTCGTTGAGTGCGGTTTTTACCGGAATGGAGGTGAAACGACGTGAGCGCTTACGCTCTTTTTCAAAGGCGTCGAGATCGTCGTCCGTCAGATCCAGCACCGGGCGCAGATCCTGCAGCGTCTGCTTCAGGTCATCGACTTTTTCGGGTACCAGTTCAGCCTGGTAAATGGTGCGGTTCAGCGCCAGCGGGACGCCGTTGCGATCAAAGATGATGCCGCGGCTGGGCGCAACGGGCACCAGCTTGATGCGGTTCTCATTGGAACGGGTGCTGTAATCGTCAAAACGCAAAATTTGCAGATGATAGAGGTTGACCACCAGCACGCTGGAGAGCAGGAAAATGCCAACAAAAGCCACCAAAGCCCGGCGGACAAAGAGTTTCTGTTCGGCAGTGTAATCGCGAAAGGCGTTGCTCTGTAATTTCATCCGCTGCGTTTATTGTCTGGAGGTTGTCAGGCGTTTATTCACGGTGATAAGGATGATTCGTGGTGATGCTCCAGGCACGATACAGGCTTTCAGCGACCAGCACACGCACCAGCGGATGTGGCAACGTCAACGTGGACAGCGACCAGCTCTGCTCGGCAGCGGCTTTACAGGCCGGCGCCAGTCCTTCCGGGCCGCCAATCAACAAGCTGACATCGCGGCCATCTTGTTTCCAGCGCTCAAGCTGTTGCGCCAGCTGTGGGGTTTCCCACGGCTGCCCTGGAATATCCAGCGTGACGATGCGGTTGCCTTTGCCGACGGCCGCTAACATCGCATCACCCTCTTTTTCCAGGATGCGCTTGATGTCCGCATTCTTGCCGCGTTTACCCGCAGGCACTTCGGTCAGTTCAAACGGCATATCCTTGGGGAAGCGGCGCAGATACTCCATGAAACCGGTCTGAACCCAGTCAGGCATTTTGGTGCCGACGGCCACAAGCTGCAGTTTCAAGGCTTAGCTCCAGAGCTTTTCCAGCTCATACAGCTGGCGGCTCTCTTCCTGCATCACGTGTACGATCACTTCGCCAAGATCAACGACGACCCAATCAGCGGCAGCCTTACCATCGACGCCCAGCGGTTTTAAACCCGCAGCACGGGATTCCTGAATCACGTGATCGGCGATCGAAACCACATGACGCGTCGACGTGCCGGTGCAGATGATCATGCAATCGGTGATGCTCGATTTGCCCTGAACATCAACAGCAATGATGTCCTGCCCTTTAATATCGTCAATCTTATCAATAACGAAATCTTGGAGTGCTTTACCTTGCAAAAGGTTCCCCTTAAAAACAGGTGATTACGAGAAGGCTGAATGCCCGGAAAACATAGCCTAAAATGAAGCGGCGCAGTATAGCACGCAACGATCAACCGCGATATAAGCCAGCGCGATCGATGTAGTCGATAACCGCATCGGGCAGCAGATCGGTGCAGGATTGCCCCAGGTGACGACGCTGGCGTATTTCCGTGGCGGAGATGTCAAACAGCGGCGTATCAGCCAGCCAGATATGGCCTGCCGGTGCTTGATGCAACTGTTCTGCGTGCTGTGCACGATGCGCATCCAGCCACTGCTGCATCTCAGGCGTTTCCATCTGCGTTGCATAGCCCGGTCGCTGGCACACCAACAGATGGCACAAAGAGAGGAGATCCTGCCAGCGATGCCATTTGGCTAACGTTAGCAGAGAATCTTGTCCGATGATAAACCCGAGGGGCTGTTCTGCACCGCGTTCCGCACGGAGTGCTTCAAGGGTTGCCACCGTCCATGACGGCGTATCCCGCTCCAACTCTCGCGTATCAATATCAAACAGGGGGCGGGTCGCAATGGCACAGCGCAGCATTTCCACGCGTTGCCGGGCACTGGCTTCGGGCTGTGGGCGATGCGGTGGCACGTTATTCGGCAGCAGCGTGACCTTTTTCAACCCCACCTGTTGCGCCAGCGCTTCCACCGGGCGCAGATGGCCAAAGTGGATAGGGTCGAAGGTGCCGCCGAACAGCGCGTAGAGTTTAGACATCAGTGAAGCTCAGGGGAAAATCGCGGTGACACAGCAGCAGCGACAAGGTCTCCAGCTGCGGCCAAAGATTTTGACCATAATCCTGCTTCATGGTCAGCTCCAGTTCGGCGAGCAGATGAACGGCGCGTTGCAGACGACGTGCATCAAGGCGTTGCAGCGCATCGGTAAACAGTGCGCGACGGTTTTGCCAGATGCGCTGTTGATCCATTAGCGCACGCAAGCCCTGTTTACCCTGATTGCGCTGCAAATGCAGCAGCGTCAGTAAATCACGTTGCAGAGAACGCAGTAAAATCACCCCTTCAGCATCCTCTTTTTCCAGCTGATGCAGGATATGCAGGGCGCGCTTACTTTTGCCCGCCAGCAGGGCATCCACCCAGTGGAAAGGGGTAAAATGCGCAGCGTCATTTACCGCGTCTTCCACGCGGGGCAGAGTGAGTTTGCCATCCGGCCACAGCAGTGACAGACGTTCCAGCGCCTGCGCCAGCGCCAGCAGATTACCTTCGTAGCAGTAGCACAGCAGTTGAATCGCCGCGTCATCAACACTCAACTTCATGGCTTTGGCACGGCTCGCGACCCAGCGCGGCAACTGCGCTTGTTCGGGCGTATGGCAGGGAACCAGCACGGCATGAGCGCTGAGCGCTTTAAACCAGGCGCTGTTTTCCTGCGCTTTGGTCAGTTTTGCCATGCGCAGCACCAGCAGGATATCGCTGTGTAGCAGGCTGGCGAGTTTAACCAGTTGCTCGGCCATCGCTGCATTGGCACCGTTTTCTGGCAGTTGCAGCGTTAAGGTCTGGCGTTGAGTGAACAGGCTGAGTGCCTGACAGCTGGCAAAGATCGCATCCCAGTCGGTTTGCGCATCAAGAGTGACACTGAAGTGTTCTTCAAAGCCTTGAGAAGATGAGGCCGCGCGAATGGCATCGGCACTTTCCTGAATCAGCAACGGTTCATTGCCGGTCAGAAAATAACAGGCGCGCAGCCCCTCACGAAGCTGCGCGCTCAGTTGTTCAGGATAAATCCTGATCATTGCAGACTGGTTGCTGACGAAGAGGGCACTTCTGGTGAATTCTCACCCGGTGCGATGATCTCCGGCTTTGGCAACGTGTCTTTGTTGCTTTCCTGCGCGGCATGAACCGTTAACAGTTTACGCACCAATTGCTCGGAGGCACGCTGGCGCATCTCCTGCACAATCATATCTTGCTCGGCATCCTTCGCCAGTGCGGCATTCGGGTTGTCGAAGAAAGAACGGTACACGGTGGTGCTGATCGGATAGATGCCTTTGCCCGGAATCAGAACCTGCGCGGTCACTGTCATCACCAGTGAATACTCAGCAGTGGTACCGCTGATAAACACCGATGCAGTATCACGTCCCTGCCTTTCTGCGCCTAAGCGCAGAGTAGGGTATTTGGCACTGGCCGTTTTGCTGTCATCGACGATGGTGACATCATTGATACGTAGCTGCTGGCGCACGGTGCGCGCCAGTGGACCATATGGGTCGCCGCTCTGGACGATTAGCGTTTTCATCTCGGTTGGCACCATGGTGGTGCCGCGCGGGTGAAAACCACAGCCTGCGGTGATCATCACCGCGAGCAGGACAAACAGCCTGATAATCAGTTGTCGCACAGTTCCTCCTGAACTTAACCTACGACCAGGTTAAGCAGTTTGCCAGGGACATAAATCACTTTACGAAGTGTGACGCCTTCCAGATATTTCGCCACAATGTGCTCCTGCGCAGCACGCGCCTGAACCTGCTCCTGCGTAGCATCCGGCGCAACGGTAATCTTGCCGCGCACTTTGCCATTCACCTGTACAACGACCAGCAGTGAATCTTCCACCATCGCGGATTCATCCGCAACCGGCCAGCTGGCTTCATCGACACTACCTTCTCCGCCCAGCGCCTGCCACAGAACATAGCTGGCGTGCGGCGTGAACGGATAGAGCAGACGAACGACCGCCACCAGCGCTTCCTGCATCAGTGCGCGATCTTGATCGCTCTCCTGCGGGGCACGAGTCAGCTTGTTCATCAACTCCATGATGGCAGCGATAGCGGTGTTGAATGTCTGGCGACGACCCACGTCATCGGCCACCTTGGCGATGGTTTTGTGCAGATCGCGACGCAGCGCTTTCTGATCGTCGTTCAGTGCATTGAGGTCCAGCGCCACGGTGGCACCTTTCGCTACGTGTTCGTAGGCCAGTTTCCACACGCGCTTCAGGAAGCGGTTCGCACCTTCTACACCCGATTCCTGCCATTCCAGCGTCATTTCTGCTGGTGAAGCAAACATCATGAACAGACGCACGGTATCGGCACCGTAACGTTCAACCATCAGCTGTGGATCGATGCCGTTGTTTTTCGACTTGGACATCTTGCTCATGCCGGCATAAACCACTTCGCGGCCTGCGTTGTCGACAGCCTTAACAATACGACCTTTTTCATCGCGCTCAACGCTAACATCAACCGGAGAAACCCAGTTACGCTCGCCGTTCGTGCCGGTGTAATAGAACGCATCGGCCAGAACCATACCTTGACACAGCAGACGTTTGGCTGGCTCATCAGAGTTCACCAGGCCGGCGTCACGCAGCAGCTTGTGGTAGAAGCGGAAATACATCAGGTGCATGATGGCGTGTTCGATACCACCGACATACTGATCTACCGGCAGCCAGTAGTTCGCAGCGGCAGGATCCAGCATGCCTTCGTTGTAATTGGCACAGGTGTAACGTGCGTAATACCAGGACGATTCCATAAAGGTGTCAAAGGTATCGGTTTCGCGCAGCGCTGGCTGGCCGTTAACCGTGGTTTTCGCCCACTCAGGATCGGCTTTGATCGGGCTGGTGATACCGTCCATCACCACATCTTCTGGCAGAATCACTGGCAGCTGATCTTCTGGCGTTGGCATCACGGTGCCGTCTTCCAGTGTCACCATTGGAATTGGCGCGCCCCAATAACGCTGACGGGACACACCCCAGTCGCGCAGACGATAGTTGACTTTACGCACGCCGACGCCTTTCGCCGCCAATGCATCAGCAATGGCGTTGAAGCCCGCCTGATGATCCAGACCGTTGAACTCACCCGAGTTGAACAGCGCGCCTTTATCGGTCATCGCCGCTTCGCTCAGATCAGGCGTTGAACCATCCAGATTCAGGATTACTGGTTTGATGTTCAGGTTGTACTTAGTCGCGAACTCCCAGTCACGCTGGTCATGGCCTGGAACAGCCATCACTGCGCCGGTGCCGTATTCCATCAGGACAAAGTTAGCGACCCAGACTGGGATCTCTTCGCCCGTCAGCGGATGGATAGCAAACAGGCCGGTGGCCATGCCTTTCTTCTCCATCGTCGCCATATCTGCTTCAGCCACTTTGGTGGTGCTGCATTCTGCGATGAAGTCAGACAGCGCAGGGTTGCTGGCCGCAGCCTGGCGCGCCAGTGGGTGGCCAGCTGCCACAGCAACGTAGGTGGCACCGAGGAAGGTGTCCGGACGTGTGGTGTAAACCGTTAATTTCTCTTCGCTGTACGCCACATCGAAGGTGATTTCCACGCCCTCAGAACGGCCAATCCAGTTACGCTGCATGGTCTTGACCGTTTCAGGCCAGTCTTCCAGCTTATCCAGATCGTTGAGCAGTTCTTCCGCGTAAGCGGTGATTTTCACGAACCACTGAGGAATCTCTTTGCGCTCTACTTTGGTGTCACAGCGCCAGCAGCAGCCGTCGATAACTTGTTCGTTAGCCAGTACGGTTTGGTCATGCGGGCACCAGTTCACCGCTGAGGTCTTTTTATAGACCATGCCTTTTTCATACAGCTTGGTGAAGAACCACTGTTCCCAGCGATAGTACTCTGGCTGGCAGGTCGCCAATTCGCGGCTCCAGTCATAGCCAAAGCCCAGCAGTTTGAGCTGGTTCTTCATATATTCGATGTTGTCATAAGTCCATGGTGCGGGCGCGGTGTTGTTTTTTACCGCAGCGCCTTCGGCTGGCAGTCCAAACGCATCCCAGCCAATCGGCTGCAGGACATTTTTACCCAGCATGCGCTGATAGCGCGCAATCACATCGCCGATGGTGTAGTTACGCACGTGGCCCATGTGTAGGCGGCCAGAAGGATAGGGCAGCATAGAAAGGCAGTAGTATTTCTCTTTGCCTTCCTGCTCGGTCACTTTAAAGGTTTCGTTTTCGTCCCAGTGCTGTTGGACGCGGGATTCTATCTCTTCCGGGCGGTATTGCTCTTGCATGGCTGCCTGTGGTCCTTTATGAAAATCGTTAACCCTGAATAGTTCACGTCACAGGCAGGCGGCAAAGGTGTGAATACGCTCGCGCTTAACGAAGTAAGCGACGGCGTGAACACGTGCAGCCAACGCACCTGCGACTTGAAGTATGACGGGTTCGCATACATTTAGATCCGCATAGCATACCCATAAGGCTCTTCCTCAACAACATTTCACGCCCCGGCTGAGCGGATTTCTACTCAATGCGCCGCCGCTTTCACCCTTTTGCGATTTACTCCGCTTTCGTCACGGCAAATATGACAGAACAGCTAAACTTACTATCAGCTATTCCCGCGGAAAGGAGAACAAAATGAATAACGTGGCGCAGGAGTATCGTGCAACGATAGCGGCATTAACCCAGCGGCTGGAACAGGGCGAGCGTGATGTTGATGCCCTGGTCGCTGAGGCTCGGCAGGAGTTATTAGCGAAAAAGACGCTGACCTCTTCTGAAGTGAATGAGGTGATGCGGGCGGTCAGGCGTGATTTACATGAGTTCGCGCTCAGTTATCAGGAATCTTCAGATGTGCTCGGTGACTCCGTATTCTTGCGCGTCATTCGCGAGAGCGTATGGAAAGAACTGGCGGATATCACGGACAAAAGCCAGTTAGAGTGGCGCGAGGTGTTTCAGGATCTACGACATCACGGTGTTTATCAAAGCGGTGAAGTGGTGGGGTTGGGTAACCTGGTGTGTGAGAAGTGCGGTTTTACCCGGGCGATCTATACACCGGAGAGCTTAACGCGCTGCCCGGAGTGTGGGCACGATCATTTCCAGCGTCAGCCTTTTGAGCCTTGATTTGCGGAAAATCGCGCCGCTGCGTGATTAATGGGGAAACCCCATCCATACAGCGGCGCAATTGAGAGCGCTAATTAATGCAGGATCTTCGCGAGGAAGTCTTTTGCGCGGTCGGACTGCGGGTTATTAAAGAAGTCATCTTTGTTAGTGTCTTCGACAATTTTCCCTTCATCCATAAAGATCACGCGATTGGCCACTTTGCGCGCAAAGCCCATCTCGTGCGTCACCACCATCATGGTCATGCCTTCGTTCGCCAGCTCAACCATCACGTCCAGCACTTCGTTGATCATCTCTGGATCGAGCGCAGAGGTCGGTTCGTCAAACAGCATCGCGATGGGGTCCATACAGAGCGCGCGGGCAATCGCCACACGCTGTTGCTGGCCGCCCGAGAGTTGTCCAGGGAACTTCTCCGCATGCGCAGCCAGACCAACACGCGTCAGCAGCTTGAGACCTTTCTCACGCGCAGCGGCTTTATCACGCTTTAACACCTTGACCTGCGCCAGCACCAGGTTATCGACAATGCTGAGGTGCGGGAACAGTTCGAAGTGCTGGAACACCATACCGACTTTGCTGCGCAGTTGTGCCAGGTTGGTTTTCTTGTTGTTCACTTCGGTACCGTTAACCTGAATGCTGCCTTCCTGCACCGGCTCCAGACCGTTCACCGTTTTAATCAAGGTTGACTTACCTGAGCCGGACGGTCCACAGACCACCACCACTTCACCTTTTTTTACTTCGGTGGAGCAGTCGGTCAGCACCTGAAAGTGACCATACCACTTAGAAACATTTTTCAGGCTAATCATTTAAACCGTCCTCTTTCTTTTCAGATAGCTAACCAACAGCGAAGCGCTCAGGCTGATCACAAAATAGACCAGACCGGCAAACAGAACCATTTCAACCTGGGTACCGTCACGCTCGCCAATCGTCGAGGCGGTACGGAAGAAGTCAGCCAGGCTTAACACATACACCAGCGAGGTATCCTGGAACAGCACAATGCCCTGCGTCAGCAGCAGTGGCACCATGGCGCGGAACGCCTGCGGCAGGATGATCAATTTCATTGATTGCCAGTGCGTCATACCCAACGCGAGCGCAGCATTCGACTGTCCGCGTGAGATGCTCTGGATACCCGCTCGGATGATTTCCGAATAGTAGGCCGCTTCAAACAGTGCAAAAGCAATCATGGCGGAAATCAGGCGAATGTCAGTTTTGGGGGAAAGTCCCAATACCTGTTGCAGTAATGCAGGCACCACCAGATAGAACCACAGCAGCACCATCACCAGCGGGACGGAGCGGAACAGGTTGACGTACAACTTAGCGAACCAGCGAATCGGCGCGAACGGCGACAGACGCATCACGGCCAGAATCGTGCCCCAGATAATGCCGAACACCACGGCGACGGCGGTAATCTTGAAGGTGATGATCAAGCCATTCCACAAATAGGGCAGGCTGGGAGGAATCGAACTCCAGTCAAACTCGTACATTATTTGCCTCCCAGATTGCCGGGCAGGCGAATTTTACGTTCTACCAAACTCATAATCAGCATGATCACCAGGTTAATACCCACGTAAGCCAGGGTAATGGCGGTGAAAGATTCATAGGCGTGCGCCGAGTAGTCGAGCAACTTACCGGCCTGCGCCGCCATATCCACCAGACCAATGGTCGAAGCGATGGCAGAGTTTTTCACCAGGTTCAGCATTTCCGAGGTCATCGGCGGCACAATCACGCGATAGGCATTAGGCAGTAGCACGTAGCGATAAGTTTGTGGCAGCGTCAGCCCCATCGCCAACCCTGCGTTTTTCTGACCGCGTGGCAATGATTGAATCGCGGCACGTACCTGTTCACAAACGCGCGCAGCAGTGAACAAGCCGAGGCAAATGGTTGAGGAAACGAAGAACTGAATATTGGGGTCCAGTTCTGCTTTAAACCACATCCCCAGTTTTTCGCCCACCAGTTCTGGCGCCACCAGATACCAGAAGAAGAACTGGACGATCAGTGGGATATTACGAAACAGTTCCACGTAGCAGGTGCCAATGGTCGACAGCAGTCGATTGGGCACGGTACGCAGAATGCCGAAGAAGGAACCTACCAGGAAGGCGATAATCCAGGCGCAGCAGGAAACCGCAACGGTAACCTGAAATCCGGACCACAGCCAGCCGAGGTAAGTCGTATTGCCGAACGGGGCCTGTTGTAAAAAGATGCCCCAGTTCCAATCGATACCCATAACGAGCTCCGGTAAAAAAAGGGTAGCGAGGCTACCCATAAGATTGTTGAGCGGTGTCTTGCGTCCTGCTTCAGGGGAACGACCTGTTGCAGTCTGTCTGTCCGCACCGCGTGTTCAGCAATCGAGAGGGCAGCCTGACTGCCCTTGTTTTCATTGTTAATTCAGAGTGCTTTATCGTTTGGTGCTTTGAACAGCGCCTGCATGTCAGAAGACAGCTCGAAGTTCATGTTTAGATTCTTCGGTGGGATTGGCTGTTTGAACCAGGTATCGAACCACTTAGCGGCTTCACCCGAGGTCTGCGCTTTGGCAATGGTGTCATCCATCAGCTGTTTGAACTGCGGGTCTTCTTTACGCAGCATACAGCCGTAAGCTTCTTTTGACTGAGGTGTGCCAGT
Organism: Pantoea sp. CTOTU50773; assembly: GCF_032082325.1. Taxonomy (NCBI): domain Bacteria; kingdom Pseudomonadati; phylum Pseudomonadota; class Gammaproteobacteria; order Enterobacterales; family Erwiniaceae; genus Pantoea; species Pantoea sp. CTOTU50773. The sequence goes on from NZ_DAMDQC010000019.1 coordinate 40,411, forward strand.
GATCTGCCAGTCGTCTGGTTTCTTCGCTTTAGCACGTTCACCTGCCAGCAGAGCATCATCCATCATAAAGGCCACGGCACGACCGGTTTCCAGCGTACGGAAAGAATCGCCATGGTCTTTGGCGCTGATGATGCGCATGTCCATTTTCTTCTCATCGTTCAGCTTGTGCAGCAGAACTTCAGAAGTGGTACCAGAGGTCACGACAACGGTTTTGCCTTTCAGGTCAGCGAAATCTTTGATGTCGCCACCCTTTTTCACCAGCAGACGCGTACCGATGATGAAGACGGTATCGGAGAACGCGGCTTGCTGCTGACGTTCCAGGTTGTTGGTGGTAGAACCACATTCAAAATCGTAAGTGCCGTTTTGCAGCAGTGGAATACGGTTCTGAGAGGTGATCGGCAGCATTTTTACTTGCAGATCAGGCTTGTTCAGCTTGGCTTTGATCGCCGCTACGATGGCGTTTGAGTAGTCTTGTGAATAGCCAACCACTTTTTGCTGGTTGTCGTAGTAAGAAAAGGGAACTGATGACTCACGATGCCCAACGACGATCACGCCGCTATCATTGATTTTTTTCAGGGTGCCGGTGAGATCTTCCGCCTGGGCCGCTCCCGCTGCTGCTCCCAACAGCAGAAGAGATAATGCCACTTTGCGTGTCTGCATGTTCCTACTCCTTTGAATGGATGTTGCGCAGAACATAAACTGCGCAGATTGTGATGTTGTGTGTATTTCGTGCTGCTTTTTTAGTTATCCCTTAGCGCAACTGCGCGCAGGATAGTGATTAACATAGCGAATTGTTAACGCAATGAAACAAAAAAGTTTGTTTTTTGCGAGCCGCTCCGCACCATTAAGAGGCAATAAAAAGCCATTGCGCCGTTTCGGTGCGTGTCAGTGCCAAATAATAGTGCGTGAACATGGCATTACGCTGACAAAACGCTGATGTTGAGAAAATCACTGAAATAAATAGCAATGATCGTGCCAGCACGGTGAAATGCGTGAAAAAGCCAGCAGAGAATCTGGTAAAGCGTAGCCGATGGGAGCGGAAAACAGCGCAAAAAAAAGGCGAAGTGAGCACTTCGCCTGTCAGAATGTGATCGGAGTGTCAGTGGCGACGACGAATAATCGCCAGGACGATGCCGATTAACGTCAGAATCCACACCGGCCAGATGCCTGCTTTGGCGTACGGAGTTTCACCGATGGTGGGTGTCACCTTAGCTTCCAGTACGTCACGGGTAAATTGCGGAATCTCTTTCTCAACGTCACCGTTCGCATTCACAACGGCAGTCACACCGTTGTTAGTGGATCGCAACAGCGGACGGCCCAGTTCCAGTGCACGCATACGCGCCATCTGGAAATGCTGCCACGGGCCGATGGAGTGACCAAACCAGGCATCGTTAGAGACGGTCAGCAGGAAGTTGGTATCAGGCCGGAAGTTGGCTCGTACCTGCTCGCCCAACACAATCTCGTAGCAGATGGCGCTGGTAAGATCATAACCCGCCACCTTCAACTGCGGCTGTACATAGGCACCACGGCTGAACGACGACATTGGCAGATCGAAGAACGGGGCCAGCGGACGCAGCAGATCTTCCAGCGGCACAAACTCCCCGAACGGCACCAGATGGTTTTTCTGATATCGGTTATGGCTTTGATAGCTGTAAGGCTGCTCGCCGCCCAGCACAATCACGGAGTTGTAATCGTGGTAGCGGTTATCCCCTTCAACGCGTGAATCGACAATCCCGGTAATTAGCGAGCTGCCGCGCTCGCGCAGTTCGGCATCCAGCGCTTTGAGGAACGGCTGCTGATTGCTTTCAAGGTCGGTAATCGCCGATTCCGGCCAGATAATGATGGGCGCTTTGCCCATATAAGGCTGGCTGTAAGAGGTGTACACACGCAACGTATTCAGCAACTGCTGTGGGTCCCACTTCATCGACTGGGGAATGTTGCCTTGCACCATCGCCACGTCTACGCTGCGTTCCGGCAGCGGCTGATACCACTGCAACATGCGCAGTGGCCATGGCAGCAGCAGCAATACCGCGGCCGCCACCAGGCTCTTCACCGTACGATGATAAAGCGCATGCACCAGCAGACCGGCGATCACCATTAACAGGAAAGTGATGGTTTCAACGCCCGCCAGCGGCGCAAGGCCTTTGAGCGGACCGTCGATCTGGCTGTAGCCGAACTGCAGCCACGGGAATCCGGTCAGGATCCAGCCACGCAGAAATTCGCTGATTTGCCACAATGCCGGTGCCGCCAGCACCAGACGCCACAAGGTCGCAAGTGGCCACAGGCGATTAAGCACCGCCGCAAACAGCATCGGATAAATCGCCAGGTAAGCGGCCAGCAATATCACCAGGAAGACGTTAACCGGGCCAGGCATACCACCAAAGGTGGCGATGCTGACGTAAACCCAGTTAATGCCACTGCCGAACAGCCCAAAGCCCCAGACGAAGCCAATCGCGGCGGCTTGAGGGCTGCGGCGATCCAGTAGCAACAGTTGCAGTCCCGCCAGGGAAACTAATGCGGCAGGCCAAAAATCATAGGGAGAAAAGGAAAGGGTGCCAACGGCACCCGCAATCAAAGCCAGCAGCAGGCGAACCCGCTGCTGCGAGTAGAGAGAGGCTAAAGCCATAAAATTATTCGTCTTCCAGTTGCGGTTGTGGAGAGTCTTCCGGAATTTTCACATGCACCTGGATGATACGGCGGCTGTCGGCCATCGCGACTTTGAATTGGTAACCATCAATGTCGATGCTCTCACCGCGCGCGGGAAGGTGGCCGAATCCCTGCATCACCAGACCGCCAATGGTATCCACTTCATCATCACTGAAGCTGGTACCAAATACCTCGTTAAAATCCTCGATAGGCGCAAGCGCACGTACGGTATAGGTATGGCGGTTTAACTGACGGATATCACGATCTTCTTCATCGTCATATTCATCTTCAATTTCACCGACAATCAATTCGAGGATATCTTCAATCGTGACTAGCCCGGAAACGCCACCGAATTCGTCAATGACAATCGCCATATGATAGCGCTGGGAACGGAACTCTTTCAGCATGCGGTCAACACGCTTACTTTCAGGCACGACAACGGCGGTGCGCAGCACTTTCTCAATGCTGAAAGGTTCAGACGCGCTGCTCATAAACGGCAGCAGGTCTTTGGCCATCAAAATGCCTTCGACGTGGTCTTTATCTTCGCTGATCACCGGGAAGCGCGAGTGGGCGGAATCAATAATGACCGCAAGGCACTCTTCAAGACTTTGGTTGCGTTTAAGGGTGATCATCTGGGAGCGCGGGATCATGATGTCACGCACGCGCTGCTCGGCAATATCCAGCACCCCTTCGAGCATGTCGCGGGTGTCCTGGTCGATCAGCTCTTTTTGCTCAGAATCGCGGATCAGTCCCAGTAGCTCATCACGGTTTTTGGGTTCACCGTGAAAAAGTTGGTTAATTAACAGGGAGAAAAATCCCTTTTTACTACTGGGTGCGTCGCTGTTTTGAGAATGGTCGTCGCTCATGGCGTTTTTATTTCGTTCTCTCTGGTGAGGGAAAGGAACTGCTGGCATCCGCGCCAGCAGCGCAATAACCTGAACCTAAGGGGATCAGGCGTCTTCTTTCTCCGAAATGTACGGGTCAGGATAACCAAGAGCAAGCATTATCTCGGTCTCCAGCGCCTCCATTTCTTCGGCTTCTTCATCTTCAATATGGTCATAACCCAGCAGGTGTAGCGTGCCGTGGACTACCATATGCGCCCAGTGGGCTTCAACGGTTTTGCCTTGTTCTTCCGCTTCTTGCTCAACAACCTGACGACAAATAATCAGATCGCCCAGCAGGGGTAGCTCAATCCCTGGTGGCGCTTCAAACGGGAAAGAGAGCACGTTGGTCGGCTTATCCTTACCGCGATAAGTCAGATTAAGCTCATGACTCTCCGCTTCATCCACCAGACGGATGGTGACTTCACTTTCCGGCTGGAAAGGCGTCACGGCGGCTTCGAGCCAGCGCTGGAAAGCAGGTTCGGCAGGCAGGCCTTTTTCATCGGCACAGGCCAACTGTAAATCTAAAATCACCGCGCTCATGAAGGCTCCTGCGGGCTGGATGGGGCGGCAAGTTGAGACGCCAGCGTCTCACGCTTGCGCTCTTCTGCCAGTTTGTCACGGCGCTTCTGATCGGCTTCTTCCCACGCTTCATAAGCATTCACGATGCGTGCGACAACCGGATGACGCACCACGTCTTCGCTGTGGAAAAAGTTAAAACTGATTTCATCGACTTCCGCCAAAACCTCAATGGCATGGCGCAGGCCGGATTTAGTGCTGCGCGGCAGGTCAATCTGCGTCACGTCACCGGTGATCACCGCTTTGGAGTTGAAGCCGATACGGGTCAGAAACATCTTCATCTGCTCGATGGTGGTGTTCTGACTCTCATCGAGAATCACAAAGGCGTCGTTGAGTGTACGTCCACGCATGTAAGCCAGCGGAGCCACTTCAATCACATTGCGCTCCATCAGCTTTTCCACGCGCTCAAAGCCGAGCATTTCAAACAAAGCATCGTAGAGCGGACGCAGGTAAGGATCGACTTTCTGGCTCAGGTCACCCGGCAGGAAGCCCAGTTTTTCACCGGCCTCTACCGCAGGGCGCGTCAGCAAAATACGGCGGATTTCCTGACGTTCCAGGGCATCAACGGCAGCGGCCACCGCCAGATAGGTTTTACCGGTACCAGCTGGACCCACACCGAAGGTGATGTCATGGTCGAGGATATTAGCCACATACTGCGCCTGATTGGGCGTACGAGGTTTAATCACACCGCGCTTGGTTTTGATGTGAATCGCCTTACCAAACTCCGGCACGCTTTCGGCGGTTTGCTCCAGTACACGGCTCTCTTTGATCGCCAGATGCACCTGGTCCGGTTCAATATCCGGGATTTGGCCACGCACTGGCGCAGTACTCACGTACAGGTCACGCAGAATGTTGATGGCTGCGTCAACGCTGAGCGATCGGCCCACCAGTTTGAAATGGTTGTCCCGGCGGTTGATCTCGACACCGAGGCGTTTTTCCAGCTGCTTCACATTGTCATCAAACGGACCGCACAGGCTCATCAGTCGGCGGTTATCAGCCGGTTCAAGGGCGATTTCACGAGTTTCGATATTCAAATGAATCCTTTGGGTCACTCAGGGCCAGTTGAAGAAGGTGTATCCAATGCTCCATCACAGATTGAGCATCTATACGGAATTATTTATGGGGCAAGGCCCGGCTGCAAGTTACAGAAGCGATATTTGGGCGTTGCAGGTGGAATGCAAGGGGCACGGGATGAAACAGGCGGCAGCACCTTGTGCACTGCCGCGCAAAGTTGGAGTATCAAGGCTGGTAAAGACCGACACCGATGTCATTTTCACGGCGCGTGCGGGCTATCACCGCATCGGGGCTGAGGCTGACACGCAATGCCATTTCATCTTCAGTGCGGATCAGTTTGCCACGCAGCGAGTTGGCATGGACATCGACAATTTCCACGTCAACAAACTTACCGATCATCTCAACAGGCGCTTCGAAGTTCACCACGCGGTTGTTGTCGGTGCGTCCGGTCAGTTCCATGACATTTTTACGTGAGATGCCTTCTACCAGCACACGCTGTGTGGTGCCGAGCATGCGGCGGCTCCACGCCATCGCCTGCTGATTGAGGCGATCCTGCAGAATATACAGGCGCTGCTTTTTCTCTTCTTCCGACACATCGTCAGGCAAGTCAGCGGCTGGCGTACCCGGACGTGCCGAGTAGATAAAGCTGAAGCTGACATCGAAATTCACGTCGCCCACCAGTTTCATGGTCTGCTCAAAATCCTGCTGCGTTTCGCCAGGGAAACCAATGATGAAATCTGAACTCATCTGAATATCAGGACGTGCTTTCTGCAGTTTGCGGACGATGGCTTTATATTCCAGCGCGGTGTGCGCACGCTTCATCAGCGTCAGGATACGATCGGCACCGCTCTGAACGGGCAAGTGCAGGAAGCTCGCCAGCTCTGGCGTGTCACGGTAGACATCAATAATGTCATCAGTGAATTCAATCGGATGGCTGGTGGTAAAGCGGATGCGGTCGATGCCATCAATGGCCGCCACCAGACGCAACAGTTCCGCGAAGCTGCAGAGCTGGTCATCAAAGGTCGTGCCGCGATAGGCATTGACGTTCTGGCCCAGTAAGTTAACTTCTCGCACGCCCTGCGCAGCCAGTTGCGCGATTTCCAACAGAATATCGTCACATGGACGGCTCACTTCCTCACCGCGGGTGTAAGGCACCACGCAGAAAGTACAGTATTTGTTACAGCCTTCCATAATGGAGACAAAGGCCGTCGGGCCTTCTGCACGCGGTTCTGGCAGACGGTCAAATTTCTCGATTTCCGGGAAGCTGATGTCAATCACCGGGCT
>NZ_DAMDQC010000020.1:0-44602 GCF_032082325.1 Pantoea sp. CTOTU50773
CCGCAGCGAATAGCGTTGCTCCCCTGCTCGACGTGCAGGATCTTCAGGTTAATTTCGTTAACGGACGCCAGATTACCCCAGCAGTGCGCGGCATCTCTTTTCAGTTAGGCAAAGAGAAACTGGCCATCGTTGGCGAATCAGGCTCAGGTAAATCCACGGTGGGCCGCGCACTGTTGCAACTGCATCCGCGCAGCGCGCAGGTTACCGCCCAGCGCATGCAATTTGCTGATGTCGATCTGCTGCGGGCTTCTCCTGCACAAATGCGTGCCGTGCGCGGCAAGCGTATTTCGATGATCATGCAGGACCCCAAATACTCGTTGAATCCGTTGGTACGCGTGGGCGAACAAATTGCCGAAGCCTGGCGCAGTCACCATCCGGGGCAGTGTGAGGTGGCACGCCAGCGGGCGCTGGAGATGCTGGAGGTGGTGCAGATCCGCGATCCTCAGCGCGTCTATCAGTGCTACCCACATGAGATCTCCGGCGGACAAGGTCAGCGTGTGATGATCGCCATGATGCTGATTACCGACCCGGAACTGCTGATCGCCGATGAACCGACCTCGGCGCTGGATGTTTCCGTTCGCTTGCAGGTATTGACGCTGCTGGATGAACTGGTGCAACAGCGCGGACTGGGCCTGATCTTTATCAGTCACGACCTCAATCTGGTGCGGCGCTTTTGCGATCGCGTATTGGTGATGTATGCCGGTCGCGTGGTCGAATCGCTGTCTGCCGATCAACTCGACCACGCCCAGCATCCTTATACCCAGGGATTACTGGCCGCGCTGCCGGATATGGATGCGCGCCGTTCTCGGTTGCCAGTGCTACAGCGCCAGGCCAGCTGGTTACAACCTTAAGGAGTGAGCATGAACGAGATGATCCGTGTGAGTCACCTTAACCTCAGCTTTGGCGAGGACGAGCAGCGCAATCAGGTGCTATATGACGTCAATTTGTCGGTGCGTGAAGGAGAAATTTTTGGTCTGGTCGGCGAGTCTGGATCGGGGAAAACCACGGTGCTGAAATGTCTTGCCGGACTGTTTACCCATTGGGATGGAGATCTCGCCATTGCAGGACGAAAACTGGAGCATCGCATTGATCGTGCCCTCTGCCGCCAGGTGCAGATGGTGTTCCAGGATCCTTATGGCTCGTTGCATCCGCGCCATACTATTGGCGACATTCTTGAAGAGCCGCTGCATATTCACGGTATCGGACAACGTTCCCAGCGCGTGATTACCATGCTGGAAAAAGTGGGCCTCAACCGCGCCTGGCAAACTCGTTATCCGCATCAGCTTTCGGGCGGTCAGCGTCAGCGTGTGGCGATTGCACGTGCGTTAATCCTCGAACCGCGCGTGCTGTTACTGGATGAGCCGACCTCGGCGCTGGATGTTTCCGTACAGGCAGAGATCCTGAACCTGTTGAGTGATTTACAGCAGCAGGAGAATCTTACTTATTTAATGGTGACACACGATCTCGGTGTGGTGGCGCATCTGTGCCATCGGGTTGCCGTCATGCAGCACGGGAAAATGCTGGAGACGCTGGATGTCGATGCATTGGTGGGGAATCGCGCGCAAGTGGCGTATACACAGATGTTGGTGGAGTCGAGTAGGGCTTAAACGGTACGGGTTGCCATTAACGGGGATGGCGCTGAGGTGAGTTCTGATCAGGTGCGCAAGGGTGCGCACCTGATTTGAGTAGCAAGATCCGCTTAACAGCAGCGCATTAAAGCAATTCACGCACGTATCGCACGATATCCTGATTCTGTCCGTGTTCGAACAGGCACTCCTGCAAACGCGCCCCGCTCACTGCGGTTTTTACCAACTCAGGGTCCAGCGCGCGCAGTGAATCGAGGTAATTGTCTTTCATCAGCGCGGCTTTGACTTCATTGAGAATGCCCGCATTGCGCACCTGCGGCTCTTTGCGCTCTGGCGGGTAACCCAGACCTTTTTCGCCGGTAAAGGCCTTCTCAAAGATAAAGCGCAGATTCAGTTCAGCACCCCAGCCAAAACCTTTGGCGAACGGCAGCGAAAGCGCGTTGCCATTGTTGATCTGAGCAAACAGATAGGCATCAGCGGGATCGATACAATAGCCACACACCACGCCAGGATGCAGGTTGAGCGATACCAAGGCGCCCTGTCCGGTGCCACAACCGGCGACCACAAAGTCCACCGCTTTGCTGTTAAGCAGGACGCTGGCCATGATGCCGAGGTGAATATAAGTCAGATGGTGATCCTGCTCGTCGCTCATGCCGACGTTGAATACCTGATGGCCGAGCGGTTGCGCGACGGTTTGCAGCTCCTTCCATACGGTTGCGTTCTTAGCGGCCTGGCTATTTTCCATCATCAAAGCGATTATCATGATCCATCCTCAAATTAAATTGAAACACTGTTTCATTTTAATCAAGGTGCGCTAAAATGCAGCCCTGAAATGCCCTTTTCGGTGTGATTTACGTCACACATTGATGAAGTCACTGGTGAGGAGAACCCATGTTTATTTATAAAAGCGCAACCACTCAGGAAGACCTCGGTAACGGCGTGAAGAGGCGAGTCATGGCCCACGGGGGACGGATGATGGCGGTCGAAGTGACCTTTGAGAAGGATGCGGTTGGACCGTTGCATCATCATCCACATGAACAACTAACCTACGTGTTGTCGGGCCGTTTCGCTTTTACGATTGATGGGCTTACGCAGGAGGTCGGCGCTGGAGATACGTTGTATAAAGCGCCCAATGTGGTGCACGGCTGCGTTTGTTTGGAAGCGGGTACCCTGCTGGATACCTTTACACCGCATCGCGAGGATTTCCTCGGAGCGCGGTAGATAGCGGATACACATGCAGTTGCATCTCTGGATAGTGCATGCGTTCCTGCTGGATTGCCGCTTGTCTGTTAAACGATCAGCGTTAACGCAGTCTGGGGCCGCTTTGGGGCTGGCGGTCCTCGCGCCGCTAACACGGTGCCTTCATGTCATTCGTTTGCCTTAGCACGAAAAAAGCTGCCACTCCGAGAAGTGACAGCCTGGCTAAGCAGTAATCTTATCTGTCAGTCAATACGCTGTTTAGCGCGATCTGACATTCACTTACGCGCTAGCTAAATTTTTCCGCCCACCAGAGCCGCAATTTCAATCCCCAACTGCTGCTCCAGCCGGTGGTGGTGCTCACCACTTTGCCCTGCTGCAATACGATAAAGGTCGGTGTCACGCTGATATCCCAGCGTTGACTCACTGCACCGTTTTCATCGTTCACCGCTGGGCCTTGCAGCCCTTTCTTCTCCAACCAGGTCGCAACACGCGAGTCATCACCCGACCGCAATGCCACGCTCACCACCTGCGTACCGCTCTGGCTGAGCGCGGCTACCGTTGGCGTGGTGAGTTTGCACACCCCGCACCAGGTGGCCCACACATACACCAGCACCGGCTTGTCCTGGCTTAATGTGGCCAGATTGACTTCGCCTTGCAGCGTCGTTAGCGGCTGTTGTGCCAGATCGGCTGGCAGCTGCGGGGCGCGCAGCCAATCCATCCCCCAAATGACAGCAGCGGCGATCAGCACCAGCCAGAGCGCTTCACGCAGCCAGCGCTTAATGCGCATCATGGCTTCGCCTGCAACGCGCCCTTCACTGCCGCTTCGAGTTGCGCATACGGCACCGCGCCGCTGATCAGCTCATTGCCCACCAGCGTGGCGGGTGTGCCCTGAACACCTAACTGCTGCGCCAGCGTCAGGTTCTCGTTGATGGTATCGAGGCTGGCTTTGCTGGGTTCTTTCAGCTTAATGCCGGTTTTATCCAGCGCCGCGGCAATGCTCGCTTCGTCGTGGTTGCCCTTTTTCGCCATCAACCGCTCGTGGAGTTTCAGGAAGTTTTTAGGTTGCTGTTCCCAAACCGTTAACGCCAGACGCGCGGATGTCAAAGAGGTTTCGGCACGATACGGCAGCGGTTTTAATACCACCGCCACCTGTGGATAGGTTTTCAGCAGCTTCTCAATATCCGCATCGAATTTCTTACAGAACACGCAGTTGTAGTCAGTGAAGTACACCAGCGTCAGCGCGGGTTTTTCAGCGCCGATGCGTGGTGAACCCGCATCGTTGAACAAGGCATCGTGGTTTTTCTTCACCATCTGCGCGACAACGCTCTGCTGCTGTTTCGCCGCTTCTTTATCAAAGGCATCCGCTGCTTCGGCCAGAATCGCCGGATTCTGCACCAGCGTTTCTCGAATCAGCTGTTTGATGCGTGCCTCTTGTTCAGGTGTAAAAGGTGCCGCCGCCAGTACAGGCATAGCCAGGAACATCAGTGACAGTAACAGGGATTTCTTGATCATTTTTTGGCCTCAGAGAGAGTAGAAATCACCGCTTCACGACTCAGCAACGGTGACAAAATGTGGCCATGCGGCAGTGCCGGGCCATAAATTTGGTTAAAAGGGATGGCGACACGGTCGCGTTTACACAGGAATTCACCGATCGCCGGATCGGGCTGGGTCCAGTCACCGCGCAGCAGCACCACATCGTCGGCTTTCAGCGCGGCGTGCACGTCAGGTTGATTCAGCACGCGGGATTTATTCACCTTGCAGGTAATGCACCAGTCGGCGGTGACATCGACAAACACGCGTTTATCTTGCTCCAGCGCCTGATTGATTGCCGCTTCGGTCAGCGGCTGCCAGTAGAGCGTTTCCTCCTCTGGCTCAATGCGCGTCATCAGGAATACCGCCCCCACCAACGTCAGGGTGATAAATACCACACCGGCTTGTTGCAGCGCCCGACGCTGAATTAACCAGCCACACAGCACCAGCAGCAATACGCCACCCAGTACCGTGGCAACGGTGCTACCCCAATGCGGGATCAACAGCGTGACCAGCCAGAAGGTGGCGAGCAGCATTAACAGACCAAGCAGAGTACGCAGATGAATCATCCAGCGCCCCGGACGCGGCAGACAGCGCGCCAAACCTGGCAATGCCGCCACCAACAGCCATGGCAAGCTCATACCGATACCGAGTGCCGCAAACAGCAACCACAGCTGCGGCAAGGGTGCGGTTAGCGCATAGGCTACTGCGGTGCCCAGAAACGGCGCGCTGCACGGCGTCGCCAGTAAGGTGGCAAATGCCCCCTGACCAAAATGGCCCAGCAGTCCATTACCACCCTGCGTTGCCAGTCGGGTGTTAAGACCGGAAGGTAAACGAAAATGCAGCAAATCGAACAGACTGGCGGTGAACAGGAACATCACCAGTACCATCAATAGCAGGAAACCACTGCTCTGGAACTGGATGCCCCAGCCAAGTGCCTGGCCGCTAAGCCGCAGGCCAGTCATTAACGCCGCGAGCAGCAGGAACGAGAACAGGATTCCGGCGCTGGAGGCGAGGAACTGCTGGCGAGTCTGACGGCGTGATTGCCCCTGTTGCTGCACGAGACTACTGAGTTTGATCGCCAGTACCGGCAGCACACAAGGCATGAGATTGAGGATTAAGCCGCCCAGCAGCGCCAGCAATATCACCGACCATAGGGTTTGTGGGCTTCCGCCTGTGAAAAGTGGCTGCGCGCCGATGACCACCGAACTCTGCTGGGCAATTCCCGCGTCAACGACCACCAGCGACAAGGTTTTACCGCGCAAATCGGGTGCTGCTTCGCCCCACTCATCGGTGACCGCGACCCGAGCGCGGAGTATGTCGCCCTTCACCGTGATCTGCGGTGCAGCCAGCATGATGCCTTGTGGATAGTCGAAGAACAGCTCAGGTTTAGTCCATCCACCCTGACGCTGAGCGCGGATTTGCAGTTCGCCATTGACGTTGCTGACGTCCAGTTGATCGGTCAAACCGCTTTCAGCGGGGATCTGCCCCATCGCCTGGGCGTAATCGCGGGCAAAGTCGGGGTCAGCCTGCTGGTCGAGATCCAGCGTGAAAGGGAAATCGGTCAGAATGCAGACATCGCTACAGGTCGACAGCGTGAGCGTGCCGGCGAGGTGTTTATCTGACACCTTAGCCAACTCGATCGGCAGCGTGATATCGCCTTTATAGCCTTGGGTGGTAAGTCCGCTCACGTCAAAACGAGCAGGTGCTGGCCAATACCACGTGGCATTGACATCGGGCGTTTGCCAGCGAATTTCAGGGGCCACGCCGCCTTCGCCCGGCGACCGCCAGTAGGTTTTCCAACCCTTTTCCAGGCGGATATCCAGCAATATTTGCGCATCGGCGCCATTGTTTGCGTTGCGTAAGCGCACTTCTGCATGGCTGTTTTGTGCATTACGCAGCCAGCCTGTGTCGGCAGCGTGCACAATACTCGTGCAACTGACCAACAGGAGCAATAGGCTCCTGATAAAGAGATTCATTCATTTTTCTCCGGTGAATAACAAGGTTTACGCGATGGACAGCGTGGTGTTATTCCCGGAAGACACAGAAGGTAAGATGCCGCCGCTGTATCGGCGGAAAGAGGGGTTCGCGACGATAGCCGCTAACAGCATTGGACGGACATAGCGTGGTAAGCAGAGCCACGACCATCAATAAAACCGGCATGACGCTGTCGATAATCGGGGCAGCCGCGTGCAGTGATTTTCCGCTGATGGAGCAGAGTTTTTCGCCACCGAACGTTTCATGATCGCTGAACGACGAGGCGCTGATCTGCGCCTGAGGGGCACTCGGCAGATTAAAGCTACGCTGGGCGAGACAGAACGCCAGCACCAGACAAAGCAGTGCCAGAATCCATTTTGCGCGTTGTGCTGATTTGGTCATGCCATCGCCCCAGAGTAAAGTGCGGGCATTTTATGCACATGCAGCAGAAACACCAAGCTTTGCTGTGTAAACTTTTGTCTTGGTGTTTTGCGTGTCGATAGCGTAGCGGCGCAATACTTTCTGGCAGCTTGATTGCTGTCAGAAGGCGCGATAGATCTCGCCGCTACGGTTTTGTGCTTACCATTAAGGGTTAAACAATGTCATCCACCACACCGCCATCGACGCGCAATGCCGCGCCGGAGGTGGCCGAAGCTTGTTGCGAGCACACATACACCACCATATTCGCCACTTCCTCTACTGTGGCGGCGCGCTGGATCACCGAACTCGGACGCTGTGCCATCACGAACTCTTTTGCCAGCACCTCTAACGATTTTCCGGTACGTTTTACCTCGTCTTCCATCATCGCGGCAAAACCATCGGAGATCGTAGGGCCAGGCAGCACACTGTTTACCGTCACGCCGCTCCCTGCCGCGACTTTCGCCAGCCCACGCGCCAGGGAGAGTTGCGCGGTTTTGGTCACACCGTAATGCACCATATCCGCGGGGATATTGCGCGCCGATTCAGAAGAGATAAACACCACACGCCCCCAACCGCGTTTCACCATCTCCGGCAACAAAGCGCGAGACAGACGTACGCCCGACATCACATTGGTCTGCCAGTACGCTTCCCAGGTTTCATCATCGATGGCGTAAAAGTCCTGCGGACCATAAATCCCCGCATTGTTGACCAGAATATCGATGGGCGGTAACCCGTTAAGCAACTGCTTCACGCCCTGCGCGCTACCCAGATCGGCGATAAAAGTATGAATTTTGGCCCCCGCCACCAATCCATTCAGCTTCTCACGCGCGCGGCTTACCGAGGCTTCACTGCGACCGTTAAGCACCACTTCGGCCCCACTCTCAGCCAATCCCTGAGCGATGGCGAAGCCAATGCCGCCCGTTGAGGCAGTGACTAATGCGGTTTTACCGTGCAAATCAATTTTCATACAGGTCTCCTTGATGGATGCGCAATATCATGCAGAACATCCATCAAGCCTGGTTGAGCGTATGAAATAGGCCTTATCAAATCATGCGGTTATTATCACGATCCGGGATGACCATAAGCGCTTGCGGCCCGTTTTCTTCCCCGCCAAATCGTCCACAGCGCCACCGTCAGCAGTAATAAAAGTACCGGGGCAAAACCACATCGAGTTAACGGTTGTATTTGCTTGCACTTCCCTGCACACGATCCTTTTAACACGTTCCATACTGAGAACTTGATGCCTGAAGGAGTTATCGTGATGACGACTATTGCTATCGCCGCACCGGGCGCTATGGGCGCGGCCATCGGGGCTGTGCTTGCCCAGCACGGGGCGCAGGTGATTACCCCGCTAAGCCAACGCTCCGCCCAATCTCAACAGCGTGCACAACAAGCCAATATTGCCAACTGCAGCGCAGAGGCGATTTGCGAGGCCGATATTATCCTTTCAATCCTGCCGCCCGAATCGGCACTCAGCTGGGCGCAGCAGATGGCCCCGCTTCTGCAAGCTGCCGCACATAAGCCGCTGTATGTAGATTGCAACGCCATCAGTCCGGAGACGCTAAAGCAGGTGGCTCAGGTGATCGAAAGCACCGGCACACCCTTTGCCGATGCAGCGATTATTGGCTTGCCGCCGGGCGAGCAAAATCCCACCGGACCACGCTTATGGTTTGCAGGACCCCATGCCGGAAAACTGGCGCAGTTAAGTGATTATGGATTGCGGATACGGGTGATGAACGCTGAAAACGGCGCCGCCTCAGCATTGAAGATGGCGTACGCCGGTATCAACAAAGGCATTACCCTGCTGACCTCGGCGATGCTGATTAATGCCAGCCGCGTGGGTGCCGCCGAAGCGTTACGTGAAGAGATGCAGGAGAGCCAGCAGGCCCTGCTGAAACGAATGGAAAAAGCCGCCCCGGACATGCTGCCAAAAGCCTGGCGCTGGGCGGCGGAGATGGATGAGATTGCCACGCTCAATCAGGGCGAACTGGCCACCGACCAGCTTTATCGCGCATTAGGGGAAATCTGCCGCCAGCTGGCTGACGATCGTCAACACGATCAACAGTTCAGCGCCTTACTGGCGGACTTCTTTCAACCTGATGCAGACAAAGCGGGCTGAGCACTCACCGGCAGCCGCAGCTGACGCTGCAACCAGGCACACGCGGCCGCTTCATCCGGGTCGGCCGCATCAAGTTGCAGCACCGGTCCGAGCGCCATCGGCTGCGCCGTTTCCGCCAGCTTTCGCAGTTCCGGCAGGTACTCGGCACCTGGATGGCCTGGCATGCGATCAGTCAATCGTGACTGATAGCGCGCGACCGCTTCGTCCGGTGTGATGGAAAGCCACAGCTCCAGTACCCGGGTAATGCCCGCCTGCTGCAATCCTTGCTGCAGCACTTCTTTGGGCTGGAAACCAAACCAGGCGTCAATCAGGTAAACGCAGCAGTTGGGAGCCTGTCCGACCACCTTCCAGATCGCCTGATAGGCCGCGCACCCCAACTGCCGGTTACGCAGTCGGTCCACCGGCGCGAAACTGGCCATAAACGGTTCTTTCAGGCTGTCCAGCGTCAGCACTGGAAAACCAAACTGCTCCGCCATGGCGCGTGTCAGGGTGCTTTTCCCCGACGCGGGGATGCCGTTGACCAGCACCACCACCTTTTCTGCAGTGTGAGAAGTCATAGGATTTCTATCACCTCCGCCACACTACTGGCCTGGCGTAACCGCATCAGCGTCTCTTCATCTTCCAATAATGAGACGATGGCGCGAATGCCCTCTTCGATGTGCGCATTGCTGTCGCGCGCGCCGAACATGATCACGATATCGGCTTTGTCACTCCCTTCAAAAGAGATCGGCTCATCCAGCACAATCATGCTGAAGCAATCTTTCAGCACGCCCGTTTCCGGACGCGCATGCGGAATGGCTATCCCTTCCTCAAACACATAATAAGCGCCGTGCGTCAGGGTATTGGCTATCACCGCCTCCGGATAGGAATTCTTCACATATCCACCGCTAACCAACGGTTGTGCGGCCAGCGCGATCACTTCGCGCCAGTCCGTGGCGCTGATCCCCACCTGAATCGCATTCGCTTCTTGCAGCAGTCGCTTAATACTCATACTGCCTCCTTAAATTGATTTGCGGATGGTATTACGCAGTTCATCAATTTTAACGAACAGCGGATCAATTTCCTGACGAAAACGGCGGCTTTTCGCAAAGATATTTAATGCACGATTATATTCCAGCATTAATTGTTTCTGCGTATCAACTGCCTGCGGATTAACAGCGAGCTGTTGTTCCAACTCGCTAATTTTTCCACTGATGGTTTCTGCCTGAAGATCTATTTCTTGTGAATCCTGGCTCTTATTTTCTGAGCCCTTTTTCAAGAATCCAAACATAGCGTCTCCTGCCCCGAATGGCGCCGGGGCACCTCAGGTTTATTACGTCATGAGTGAGTCGTACTTAACGGAACAGTGAAATCTTTTCTACCAGCACATTGGTCACGGCATCATTAGCGGGCACCAGGAAGTTGCGTACGCTGTCATTCACTTTACCTTTTTCAAACGTCTGCTTGCAGTTTGCCACCCACTGCACATTCATTTCCGTGCCGACGTTCACTTTTTCGATACCGCTGCGCACGGCCAGGCGCATGTCTTCATCACTCACGCCCGTACCGCCGTGCAACACCAACGGGGTTTTAGTCGCTTCAGTAATATCGGCCAGACGCTGATGCTGAATATGCGCTTTACCGGTATACAGTCCATGTACAGTACCGATGGAGATGGCCAGCATATCAACGCCTGTTTCATCCACGAAACGCTTAGCATCATCTACGGTGGTAAAGGACGCATCGTTCATTTCGACTTCTTTACCGTCTTCTGAACCCCCGATAGCACCCAGTTCGGCTTCAACCGATACCTGCAATGGGCGCGCCATATCAATCACGCGACGCGTATTGGCAATATTCTCTTCAATCGGCAAATGCGAGCCGTCGTACATAATAGAGCTGAATCCGGCGTCCAGTGCCGTTTGAATCGCATCGAGATCTGAACAATGATCCAAATGCAGGCACGTCGGTACATTACGGCTTTCAGATAATGAGCGAATCGCATCGACTAATAATTTGTGTCCGAGATATTTCGCCGTGCCGGTTGAGATCTGAATCATTAATGGACTATTGGTTTTCTCTGCTGCTTTAAAAAAGGCCGGCAACATTTCCAGGCAGTGCAAATTAAAGGAACCAAGCGCTTTAAATTCACGTTGTTTAGCCACCTGTAACAGATCGGTAAAGTTATAAAGTTTCATGAAGCTTTTCCTCGTGGGATTTAGGGGATTTTCCGTTAACAAACCAGGCGATCAGAGTGATAAAGACAATAAAGAGTGCGACGAACAACCAGTTGCCCTGAAACGCATGACCCAATACCAGTCCGGTACTGATCACGTCAGAGTCACTGAAAGTCACACCGGTGAAGCCGTAGCTTTCGAGCATCGGAACCAGAATGGCCGGCAAAAAGGTGATAAACAGACCGTGTACAAAGCCGCCAATCATCGCTCCGCGGCGTCCACCCAGCGCGTTACCAAACACGCCAGCGGTGCCACCGGCAAAGAAGTTAGTGAGCAGCCCAGGCAGAATCATCGCCAGACCGAACATGGGGAACACCAGCATACCGACCACGGAACCCAGCGTTGTCGCCAGGAAGCCGACGATCACGGCATTTGGTGCGTAAGGGAACATCACCGGGCAATCGAGTGCCGGTTTGGCATCCGGCACCAGGCGCATAGCGATACCACGGAAGGCTGGCACCAGTTCGTTCAGCAGTAAACGCACACCGCTGTACAACACGAATACACCCGCAACAAACTGAATCGACTGCATAAAGGCATACATCAGGTAGTTCATGCCGTTGCTGTACTGGCCGATAAATTCTGGGCCTGCTGCCACTGCCGGGATCAGGTACATCGGTACCATCACCACTGCCATCGACAGATAGGTGTCCTGCAGGAACTTGAAGTTGTCTGGCAGCTTGAGATCTTCCGTTGAGCGCGAGCCTTTACCGACCACCTTCGCCACTGCCGCTGTCAACAAGTAGCCACTGGTGCAGAAGTGTCCGAGTGCCACATCATCGGAATCCGTGATTCGGCGCACCACCGGCTGAGCCAGCGCTGGCATCACGACCGCCATAATGCCGCCGAAGATGCCGCCCGTCAGGATCAGCGGTAAACCTGTCAGCCCGGCTTTGTAGCCAATCACCGCGCCGATGGTTGCCATCCACAGCAGCGCCTGGCCGGTGAGGAAGATGTATTTGAACGGCGTCAGACGCGCGATGATGATGTTGACGATAAAGATCACCAACAATGTCAGCGCCACTTCTGATCCCAACTCGCGGCTGGCTAATCCGGCAATGGCGGCCACATCGGTGATATAGCCCTTCATGCCAAAACCGTGGGTGAAGATGGTATTCAGGAAGGTCAGCGTACCGACAATAATGTTGATACCCGCCATCATAATTAAGAAGCCCAGCAGCGTTTTAAAGGTGCCTTCCACCACCTTACCTGCGGATTTTTTCTGCAGTAGCAGACCAATCAGGGCAATAAAGGCGATCAAAATCGATGCCTGCCCTAATAAGTCTTTTACCAGGAAGTTGATCACACTATTCATGGTTAGCAACCTTCAGATTACGTTCTTTCATAAACGCCACGATTTTTTCTTCAATTTCTGCCTTGTCGGTCAGCTTATTGAGAATAATCACCCGTTTGATTTGCTCGGGGCTGGCATCGGCATTCAGGACATCCGCAAAGGCTTTTTGGGTTAGAATCATGTCGGATTTAAAAGCATTGGCTTCTGAAATCGTGGTGTGATCAATATCCGCTTCAATTTCGAGTTTCTTTAATACGGATTTGGCACTCATTTCGATAGCGAAACTGGAGCCCAGACCACATCCACAGACACATAATATTTTCAGCATGGCGTTTTCCTCACAGAATATGCAGTTGTTTAGCGAGTTTGTAATGATGCCCTTCGGTATCAACCAGGCGTTTTTTCATGCTTATAAGATCAATCGGTATCGGTCGATTACTGCCATTAATAATCACCGCTTTGTTGCGCATCCCCGACTGAATACAGCGCGCAACTTCACTGGCCATAATGGTGCCTTGATAAATCTCTTCACAGGTCGGGTCACCACTACGCAAGCCGTAACCGATAATAGTTTTACGAATTCGTACCCCTATTAGCGGCTCAATCTGTTTAATTAAGGTATCAATCGCGCCCTGAAAGCCCGGCGAGTATTCGCGGGTGTAGCCTTCAGAGCAGAGGATTACCACACTGTTTTGTGCAGCAAGCCGTTGCGTGATGCGCTCTGCCAACTCTTGTGTTGGGATTTGGCACTCCGGAATCAGCGCAAAATCAGCATTGGATTTAATCGCTGACTGCAGCGTCAATTCACCACAATAACCGCCGAGCAACTCCACCATGAATACGCGACCGGTTAATGCACGGCCGGTATTTCTTAACTTCGAGACTTCTTTCAAGACTTGCTCACAAGCGGTAGAGAAACCAATGGTGTAGTCACTGCCAAAAACATCATTATCAATGGTCATGCCTACACCAAAGCAATTCACGCCGAATTCACTTAATGTATGTAAAAACTGTAATGAGCCATCCCCCCCGGCCATAATTAATACATCAATGCGCAGCGATTTGAGTTGTTTGGCGATCATCTCATACTCAGGGCGAATTAATTTTCGCGTGGTTCTTCCTGATTGCATCACGGGAATGGAAGTGATGGCATAGTCCACCAGATCGCGCTGTGACATTTCCTGATGGCAATTTTCTAATAAACCGGGAATGCCTCCATTAAATAACACCATATCCGCCTGCGTCATACGTGATATCTGAAACACAAAGTTATTTATTCCGGTAACATCGCCACCGCTTATCACTATGCCAATTCTCATTGTCATCACTCCGTATGCTGCGCGTCTGACATTCATTCTTCCGGTGAACGACTTTTCTATTTGCAACAGAGATCACATTTTTGCCATGTATTTCATTCCCTCTGACGTTGACAAGGATTAATAGCCACTGTTTTTTGTGATATTTATCACATTGCAATTCTTCCCCATTATTTAACAAAACCAATAAAATCATCCGGTTATATTTATTTCATGGTGTGAAACGCATTTAGCCTGCCATCACGTTTTCGCCTGAGTTTCTTTCGATCTGAATTGTGATTGCCCGCGCATTTTTATCGGTACGCCGACTTTTCCCCACGAAAGATAAAGGGATAATGATTCAGTGCGTTATTTGTTGATCAGTGCCGATGAATGATTGACGTCACGTTTATCTGGCTGTCCAATATCGCAGCAAATAAATGACGAAGAAGAGAAAACATGACCAACTCGCAGGAGATGTTGCGTCAGCTCGCTGGCATAGTGGGCGACAAACAGGTATTGACCCATGCTGATGATAAAGCCTGGTACACCAAAGGATTTCGTGTCGGTCGCGGTGAGGCACTGGCAGTGATATTGCCGCAAAACTTGCTACAAATTTGGCAAAGTCTACAGGTCTGCGTGGCACAGGACGCTATTATCCTGATGCAAGCCTCGAATACCGGTGTGACCGGTGGCTCAACGCCGGATGGCAATGATTATGACCGCGAAGTGGTGATCATCAGTACCCGCCAGCTCAAGGGCGTGCAGGTGATCGATCAGGCGCGTCAGGTCATCGCCTTCCCCGGCACCACCCTGACCGAACTAGAGCACACGCTGCAACCGCTGGGACGCGAACCGCACTCGGTGATTGGTTCCAGCTGCATTGGCGCTTCTGTCGTGGGCGGTATCTGCAACAACTCGGGTGGTTCGCTGATTCGCCGGGGCCCCGCCTTTACTGAAAAATCACTGTTTGCCCGTATTCATGATGATGGGCGCTTAGAAATGGTCAATCATCTGGGTATCGATTTGGGTGAAACGCCGGAAGCAATGCTGAAGAGTCTGACTGAGCAACAGTATCAGACCGGCGACCAGGCAGACTGGGACGGCAAAATCTGGGCCGATGATTACGCCGATCGCTTGCGTGATGTCAACGCTGACTCCCCTGCGCGTTTTAATGGTGATCTGCGCTATTTGCACGACAGTTCTGGCAGCGCGGGTAAAGTGGTGGTGTTTGCGGTGCGCTTGCCCACCTTTGAGGCCAGCGCGGGTAGCGATACCTTCTACATTGGCACAAACGATGAACGCGAATTGGTAGCACTGCGTCGTTTTCTCCTCACCGAGATGAGCGAACTGCCGCTGCAGGCAGAATACATTCATCGCAACGCCTTCGACTTAACCGTGCGGTACGCCAAGTATATGTATCTGGCGATCCGCAAACTCGGCCCGCAGGCTATTCCTAAAATGATGGGCAATAAAGCGAAGTGGGACGTGCGTGTCAGCCATCTGCCTTTCCTGCCGCGTAATTTTGTTGATCGGGCGCTGCAATGCTTTAACCAGCTCACGCCGAGCTTTATTGCCCCGCGCGTCATGGCTTATCGTGATGAATATCAACATCATCTGATGATTAAAGTCGATGCCCAGCAGACCCCTGAATTGCAGACGTTATTGCAGCAGTTCTTTGCCGGGCACAGCGGCGGCTTTTTCCATTGTGATGCCCGGGAAGGCGCAGATGCCTTCCTGGTGCGCTTTGGCGTGGGCGGGTGCACCATCTCTTATTGTGATGCGCTGGGTTATAACCCGAATGAAAGGCTGGTGGCCTTCGACGTGGCGCTACGCCGCAATGATGAGGACTGGCGTTTAACCTTGCCGGATCACTTAGCAGCGCAGGTGCAGGTTGATTCCTGCTGCGGACACTTTTTCTGTTATGTGAATCATCAGGATTATGTGTTGAAGGAAGGGGTCGATGCGAAGGCGTTTAAGGAGGCGGTGAAAGTCTATCTGGCTGAGCGTGGTGCAAAGTATCCGGCTGAGCATAATGTGGGGCATCTCTATCAGGCATCGTGCGAGCATGTGGATCATTGGAAGCAGTTGGATCCGACTAATAGCTGCAACCCTGGCGTGGGTAAAACCAGTAAGAAGAAGTATTGGGGTTAAGGTTACAGGGTAAAAAGACTTTAGCTGTAGCGGCTTGAGTTATCACGCATCCTGATGCTGTTTGGTGGACAGGATGCGTGATTTTGCGACGTTAATATGCAGTGTGAATTACTTCGCGTACGCTTCGGTAGACAAGGTCAGCGTCACATCATCGTTTACCGCTGGCACATATTTATCCAGTTTGAAGTCCGAACGTTTGATCACGCCTGTAGCATCAAAACCAATCGCCTGCTTCTTCACCATCGGGTGCATGCCCTGTTGATTCAACGTCGCGTGCAGCGTGACCGGCTTAGTGATGCCTTTCAACGTCAGATTACCTTCCACATCAAACTTATTGTCACCCTTCGCCACCACTTTGGTGCTGTGGAACACAGCTGAAGGATATTTAGCCGTATTGAAATATTCCGTACCGAGGAACTCTTTGGTCAGCGCGGGCACATGCGTATCAATCTGTGAAACCGGCAGCGTAACGTCGACGCGCGACTGCTCTGGATGATCCTTATCAAACACCAGCGTACCTTTGCTGTTGGGGATGTCAGCCGTTGGATGGGAAAAACCGAAGTGCGTCCAGGTCACAATAACCGAGGTATGCGCGGGGTCGAGGTCATAATGCATCGCCGCAGCCTGAGAGACAGGTGCATACAAAGCAGCGGCTGCCAACATTGGCAGGATTAAACGGGTAACGTTTTTCACTCAGCGTTCCTTTTAAATCGGGAGAATCTATTGAGTGTCTCGGAATCCCGGGCTGAGGAATAGTGAAGAGATTTGCCCGTGACCTTCAAATATATTCAAAAATATCAGTAGGTAATGGTTTAGTGTGGTGAAAGTTTTTTTGACTGATAGTATTCATAGCTTGTTAACTATGACATCTGTCATAGCAGAAAAAACTGTGGGATTGCGCACACAACACCGCATTATTTGATTGGCGATTCATTCAAGTAGTGTTCAATTAAAAATAGCGGCTTGCCCCGTATTTTGCTATGTTCTCGTTTATATACCTACAATCTGTAATGGAATTATTGATAAGGAAATCAACTTGCACAACGACTACATCATTTCTCAAATCGAGTCAGACAGGTCTCTAGCTCTGCGCTTAGAGAACGCCGTCAAAGGTGTGAGTGAAAATCTTGCAAAACAAATGAGCCAGATTGGCTCTGGTGTGACCCGGCTCAGCTGGTATACGTCATGTTTAACTGATAACTATCTCGACGTGTGTTCTAAATTGAAGGACGAAGATGTTAGATTTTTACTCGGCCTACGGGAAATTTACAAAAGGCAGAGCATTGCAGTTGATATAATACAAATATATGTGGAGCATGAAATAAAAAACCTTAACTCTCATGGTAGAGATAAAATAATTAAAGAGTTAAGCGGGTATGGTAGTCGAATAGCATCCAACTTTGGCTTAAGCAATGGAATTTCCCTATCCATTGCATTAGCTGTAACTCGTGGATTAAATATTTCTGGATTTCATGTCGGAAAATGGACGGCTATACCTGTAATGGCGACAGGGCTTTATGGTGTTGTTCAGGATGCTGCAGAATCAGCTGGAAGATTGAAAATGTTAAATCCATTATTTCATCATGTTCTTTACACTAAAAAATTAGAAATGATGTACTTTATAGTGGAACCGGTTCTTGGCCATGTCATCAAGGATTCATTTTTCGACGAAAATACAGTAATTAAAAATTTAAAACATTTGCTCACCATGTCAGGAAATATGTAATCTTATGAGAAATTTAAAAAGCTTACTAAAAGATTTCCTTTGGATGCAAGTATTTACTGTGATACCCATTATATTTCTGGTGATCATTACATCATTTACCTATGACAGATGGCCTGAGAAAACCTGGGCTACGTTAGCAATAAGTACATTTATACTGTATGGAATATTGATTTTCCTCGCTAAGAAATTTTGGAAGTAACTTCGGACTATAAGGCGTTACGTGGCTGCATTGGGCGGAGAGATAAGTATTGATGTGACTTTGCCTAACGGTAAGCACATCGCTTTTCAACTTTGATTAACGAGTATTCGCCAGCGGCGGCGTTCGCGCATTAAGCGGGTATGAAGCTGCTGGATAAGGGGCAACGTCAGGGATGCAACCGCATCGCGCGTGAGGGTCGGCAATCCCTGCTGTTGTCGTAACCCCTGCAGTGCGACTTCCGCGTTATCGCTGGCATCGCACTGTTCGCGCAGTGTGGCTTGCCAGGCCGCTAAGGTTTGCGGCGTGATGGCATCTAGCTCTGCCACGATTTCGCGTAAAAAGCGTTTGCAGTGTCCAAGCAGCGTTTGCCATGGAATCTGTGGCGACTGCAGTGCCAGCATTAGCCCATCGACATCCGCCACGCGCTGGTAGCGTGCCGACACCACATAGCCAATTTGCTGATCGACCCGTAATCGCTGGAAAAAGCGCGGTTCCAGCAACAACGACAGCGCGCGCAGTGCGGCTAATTGCCTGTCATCAGCTAGCGGCAGCGGAATAAACAGCAGCAGCGCCTGATCGCCTCCGGTACAAGGGACCGGCTTAATGCCCCGCTGCAAGCGCGGCGGCTGTGCACCACTTACTAAATCAGGCGTGAAGTCGCTGAGCAGATGCGATACTCGCTGATGCAATGACGTGTGCTTACCGCACCATGCTGCCAGCCATCGAGTGTCACTGGCCGGGGCAATCAATTGAGCGGGCAAGGCGGCAAGAAGCTGCCGAATCACAATCGTTTGGGCATGCGGCAGCGGTTTTGGCTGGGGCGTCAGGTTCAGTGCCTCAAGTGCATGAAGCACAGCCAGCAAAGCGTGTGACTCACAGGCAGGAAGATTCAGCACCAACTGCCAGACCCCCTGCTTCTGCTGCCAACTGCCACTTCCTCCAGCATGCCGCAACGCCGCCAGCACTGGACGCAGCCGGGTTTGCCGGGCCTGCGCTTCGGCATCACTCATCGTGTGATAAAAAGCGGGTCGCAACAGCAAGGTTTCAACCTGTTGCCGGGGCGCAAAACGCGGCAGCGGCATTGCTATCGGTGATAACAGTGGCAATACGGCCGGTTGCGCAGTGGGATAGAAAAAGAATGCCGGCGTTGAGAATGTGCTCGGACTTTGCGGCAGCCCTTTTTTGCGCAGCAGCGTGAAACCTTGCGTCTGGACGCTTTCTGGCGAGTCCAGTTGCTGCTGAGTAAGCAAGCTTGAGCAAGGCGCCTGCGCCAATGCGGCGATAAAAGCACTGAAACCCTGCGGCACATAATCGGCAGGCGCAAAGCCCAGCGCCCGGCCACGCAACTGCTCCAGTGGCGATAAGCAGGCAAAATCATGCCGTGCCAGCTGCGCATAATGCTGCTGTTGCTCCGAAGAGCAGAGTTTGATGGCGTCTAAATGCTGCCAGAAGCAGTGTTCAATGTGATGAGCCTGCTCCGCACTGATTTTAGGCCCGCTAAAGCGCAGTGCTAGCCAACCGTGTTGCGCATCCTGCCACAGCCATTGTCCCTGCAGCGTATCGCATAATTCAGCCTCTCTGAGCGCGCTCAGCAGGCTGCCCGGTGCCTCATCTTGCCAGAACACGCTGAGCAAGGTGACATTGTCACGTAAAGTCCGTTCATCGCCGGATAACATCAACGTCAGCCAGAAGCTTTCATCACCTGCCAGCAGCAACATCACGTCGCCTGGAGGCTGTGTGAGTGTGAGATTTGAAGGTAAGATTTTTGCCGAGCTGATCGAAGAAAAATGCAGCGCCAGTTCCGCCAGCTCATCTAACGATTGCGGTCCCTGCAACCACAACTCCATGGCATTCGCGTGATAAAAGCGCTGATGGAAGACGCGCAACGCAACCTGCAATGAAGTGACATTGTCACCAAAAACCTGCTGATTGCCGACGCGAAAACGTTGAAATGCCCCGCCCAACCTATCCACCAGCGCCGTTTCGCAAAGCGTGTCGGCATGCTGTTGCAGAAGTTGACATTCCGCATCAATCACCGCCACTTCCTGCCGAATAGCCTGCTGGCTTAACAGTGGTGCGGCGATCATATCGCTCAACCGCTGCACACCCTCAGACAGGTTCGTTGCGGGAAGCTGGAAAAAAAAGGCGCTGTGGCTAAGTTGCGTGGTGGCGTTGACCTGCCCGCCGAGCTGTTGCACCCACGGCATCAGGCGCTCGCTATCTTTAAAACGCTCGCTGCCGCAAAACAAAACGTGCTCCAGCAAATGCGCCAGACCCGGCCAGCGGTCGGGTTCATCCAGACTGCCCGCCTGCACGCGAATCAGGGCTGCAGCGTCGCGCGCATCGGCCTGATGATGCAGGTGGCAACGCAGGCCATTGGCTAACACCAGCTGGCGAGAGGTCATCAGGTGACTCGCTGCTTGAAGATCAGTTCAGAGTTGGAGCGATTGCGGAACTGAAGCTGGGCGATTCTGATATCGCTGCAGGTGGCTTCGCGGCGCGCTTCCAGGATCTTACCGTGATGGGGTGACTTACTGCATACCGGATCGGTGTTATCCGCATTGCCGGTCAGCATGTAGGCCTGGCAACGGCAACCACCGAAGTCTTTCTCTTTCTCATCACAGGAGCGGCACGGCTCCGGCATCCAGTCATAGCCGCGATAACGGTTAAAACCAAACGAGTTGTACCAGATGTCTTCCAGACTATGCTCAAGCACTGATGGGAACTCAACCGGTAACTGGCGTGCGCTGTGGCAAGGTAACGCCGTACCTTCCGGTGTCACACTGAGGAAAATTGAACCCCAACCGCCCATACAAGGCTTTGGTCGCTCTTCGTAATAAT
Source organism: Pantoea sp. CTOTU50773 (assembly GCF_032082325.1). NCBI lineage: Bacteria > Pseudomonadati > Pseudomonadota > Gammaproteobacteria > Enterobacterales > Erwiniaceae > Pantoea > Pantoea sp. CTOTU50773. The sequence goes on from NZ_DAMDQC010000020.1 coordinate 20,558, forward strand.
CCGGCGTGACGAACAGCAGATTCGTGAGGTTGCCGGTTTCGCTCATTCGCTCACGGTACTCCGCCACTACCGATTCGGCATGGGCAATCTGTTCCCTCGTCGGCAATAAGCCCTGGCGGTTAAGATGCGCCCAACCATAGAATTGGCAGGTTGCCAGTTCCACGTCGTCCGCTTCCAGCTCAATGCACAGGTCGATGATCTTATCGATCTGGTCGATATTATGTCGATGCAGCACGAAGTTCAGCACCATCGGATAGCCGTGCGCTTTAACCGCTTTCGCCATCTCCAGCTTCTGCTGGAAAGCTTTTTTCGAACCGGCCAGCGCGGCATTGAGGGTTTCATCACTCGCCTGGAAGCTAATCTGAATATGATCCAGACCCGCATCCGCGAAAGCGTCGAGTTTTTTCGCCGTCAGACCGATACCGGAAGTAATCAGGTTGGTGTAGAAACCGAGATCGCGCGCTGCCTTGATCAACTCGGGCAGATCTTTCCGCGTCAGCGGTTCGCCGCCCGAGAAGCCCATCTGCACACTGCCCATGGCGCGCGCCTGACGGAACACCCCGATCCACTGCTCAGTCGTCAGCTCTTTCTCCTGTTGCGAGAAGTCGAGCGGATTCGAGCAGTATGGGCACTGCAGCGGGCAGCGATAAGTCAGCTCAGCCAACAGCCACAGCGGCGGCGTGGCGGTTTTATTCAGGTTCACGACACTGGATCCATTTCTGTTCTACGGCGGATTGCAGGAATTCCTTCACGTCATCATCCACGCCGCCCGCTTCCGGGAAACGACTGTTGAGAATGGCGATGATGGCGGCCACATCCTGTTTGCCGGTGACCAGTTCAAGGATCGCCGTCGCGGTTTCATTCAGCTTCGCCATGCCTTCGGGATACAGCACCACATGGCTATCCTGCGCCGCTTCCCACTGCATGCGATAGCCACGACGGAAGGCGGGAATCAGATTATCTTTCATCATGTTATACCAGTCTTGTGCTGTGCCAGGACACCTGATCGGTGACCGTGTGATAAGGCGGGCGTTGCAAAGAATACGCCATGGTCATGGCATCCAGCAGCGTCCAGAGAATATCGAGTTTGAACTGCAGAATTTCCAGCATGCGATTCTGCTGCTCAGCAGTGGTGAACACTTCCAGCGCCAGCGCCAACCCGTGCTCCACATCGCGGTTTGCCTGGCTCAGGCGGCTGCGGAAATAGAAGTAACCCTCTTCTTTGATCCACGGATAGTGTTGCGGCCAGCTGTCGAGGCGCGACTGGTGGATTTGCGGTGCAAACAGTTCAGTTAATGAGCTACAGGCTGCTTCCTGCCAGTTGGCGCGACGGGCGAAGTTAACGTAGGCATCCACGGCAAAACGCACACCCGGCAGTACCAGTTTCTCAGACAGCAGGACTTCACGATCCAATCCCACCGCTTCACCCAGTTGCAGCCAGGCTTCAATACCGCCTTCCTGATCGTTGCTGCCGTCATGATCGAGAATGCGCTGCACCCATTTACGGCGGGTTGCGGGATCCGGGCAGTTCGACATGATCGCCGCATCTTTCAACGGAATATTGGTCTGGTAATAGAAGCGGTTCGCGACCCAGCCCTGAATCTGTTCACGCGTCGCTTCACCATTATGCATCGCGATATGGTATGGATGATGAATGTGGTAAAACGCGCCTTTGGCACGCAGCGCCTGCTCAAACTCTTGAGGCGATAAGGCTTCGGTGATAATCACGATGCGCTCTCCTGCAGATGAATCGCCATCCCGTCCCAGCTCACTTCAATGCCCTGCTGCGTCAGATACTGACGCTGCGGCGACTGCTCGTTGAGGATCGGATTGGTGTTATTAATGTGAATCAGAATTTTGCGTTGTGCAGGCAGTGACGCCAGCAGCGCCATCAGGCCATGCTCTTCCGCGAGGGCCAGATGCCCCATCGCTTTGCCGGTGTTTTTACCGACGCCAGTGGCGAGCAACTCATCGTCTTGCCAGACAGTGCCGTCAATTAACAGGCAATCGGCTTTCTCCAGCCACGGCATGATCACCGCATCGGGCTCGCCCAGACCTGGCGCATACAGCAGCGTCTGGCCATTGGCGGTGTTCTCAATAAATAGAGCGACGTTGTGGCCCGGTAACGGACGATCGCGATACGGCGAGTATGGCGGCGCGTTGCTGAGAATCGGGATGGCGGTGAACTGCAGGTTATGGCAGACATCGACGCGGAACGGTTCGAGTGGCGTAAGACCATGATGCTGCAGCCCGCCATTCCAGTGCTGCAACATGGTAAAAATCGGGAAACCGCTGGTGAGATCGGCATGCACCTCGGGCGTGCACCACACCTGATGCGGGCAGCCTTCGCGCAGACTGAGTAAACCGGTAGTGTGATCGATCTGACTGTCGGTAAGAATGATGCTGCCAATCGCCGTGCCGCGCAGCACCCCTTTTTTATTCAGCTCGGGTGTGTGGGCGATCTGCTGGCTGATATCTGGCGATGCGTTACACAGCACCCAATCTTCGCCGTTGTCACTGACAATGATCGAGGATTGCGTCCGCGCCTGAGCCTGAATCGTACCGTTGCGCAGGCCGCTGCAATTGGCGCAGTTACAATTCCACTGCGGAAAGCCGCCGCCTGCCGCTGAACCGAGCACTTTAATAAACATGAGAGATAACCAGAATGAAAAATAAAATGCCCGCACGAATGGCGGGCAGAAAGTCTTAGCGGTTGGAGATGTACAGAGTCACTTCCAGGCCCAGACGCAGGTCAACAAATTCAGGTTTTTTCCACATAACTTTCTTCCTCAAAACAAATAACGCAGAGCAGGCTCTGCTGGAAATGCTTGCACCAGTAAACGAATTTTCTGGCAGCAAGGCACGACGCGGGCTGATGTTGCGCCAATGTAGCGGGCAGATCAACCCTGATTCGGTAAGGGAATTGTGCTAATCCTGCCAAATCTGTTGCAGGACGCGCAGCCAGTTCCCCCAGGCAAACTGCTCAATCATGACTTGATCATAGCCGAGCGACGTGAGCAGCGCATAGAGATGCGGTAGCCCTGAAACATCTTTCAACGCATCGGGCACGCTAATGCCGTCGAAATCCGAACCAAATGCTACGTTTTCTGGCCCCATTATTTCAACTAAATGATCCAGATGTTTAACAATTTCAATCAATGGCGTATCACTATCGCGCTTGCCATCCGGCCGTAAGAAAGCGTTACCAAAATTAATCCCTACCACTCCGCCACGATCGCGAATGGCACGCAGTTGATCGTCAGTCAGGTTACGCGGCTGGGCGCAAAGCGCGTGCACGTTAGAGTGGCTGGCCACCAGCGGTGCCGTTGAGAGCCGTGCAGTGTCCCAAAACGCTTTCTCATTCATGTGCGACACGTCAATCATCATGTGATGGCGATTGGCAGCAAGGATCAACTGCTCACCGGCGGAGGTCAGGCCCGGTCCGGTGTCTGGCGAATGCGGGAAAGCACCGTTTACTCCCTCACCAAATCGGTTAGGTAAGTTCCAGAAAGGCCCAATGCTGCGCACGCCTGCCTGATAGAAGGCATGCAGATCTTCGCCATCGGCATCGAATCCATCCGCCCCTTCAATATGCGCGACCATCGCCAGCACGCCATCCTGGCGACAGCTGGCAATATCCGAAGCCGTCAGGCATAAGCGGGCGCGCCCGCCGGACTGCGCTGCCAGCGTCTTGAGGATGTCGAGTTGCTGCCAGATAATATCCAGCGGCTGCCACTGCTCGTTTGCACGTTGTGGTGCCACTTCGTTGATGTAACGCTGCGGCGGGACAAACAGCGCAAAGAGCCCACCGGCAAAACCACCCTGCTGCATACGTGGAAAATCCAGATGCCCTTTCTCAATGCCAGAAAAAAAGGCGCCAGCGGGATCGTCACGATGATGCAGCCACAGATTAAGCAGCAGGTCGTTATGACCATCGAAGGTTTTAAATAACATAGGGGATCACACAGCGAGATATATAGGCGCTATGCTACTCGCGCCCGGTTGATTCGCCAAACAAAGGGGCACAAAGCGTTAGTTTTGTGCAACCTTTAGGCCATGATAAAAGGTGGGTTTGACGTCGAGATGCTGCTTAATCAGGCCCTGTTTTTGATAAAAATCGGCGGTGTCCTGCTGCTGCGCAATGGTGGCGTCATCAATGGCTTGCCAATGCGACTGGCGGCGTGCAAAGGACTTCGCCGCGGCTTCTTTCGGGAAGCCGATGATTTTCGCCAGCGTGGTGGAGTACGCATCAACATGGCTGTTCGCCCAGCGATCCGCCGCCGCAAGGCGATTAACGTAATCCTGCAGCGCTGCACGTTTGGCCTCGTCATTGATTGCCGCATCGGTCGCCGCGAGGAAGCTGTTGCCGCTGGAGAGGCCAACGCCATTGATCAGCACACGTCCAGTATGCGTGACTTCCGCCAGCGCGGTATAAGGATCCCAGGTTGACCAGGCATCCACTGAACCGTTGGCTAATGCGATGCGCGCATCGGCGGGTGTCAGGAAACGAAAGTTGGCGTCCTTATCCGTCAAACCGGCCTTTTCCAGTGCTTTCAGCGCTTCAAAATGGCCGATGGATCCACGCCCGGTGGCAATATTTTTCCCTTTGAGATCGGCCACGGTTTTAATTTTTGAATCCGGGCTAACCAATACCGCTAAGCCTTCAGGCACAGATTTACTCACCGCCACCGCTTTCACCTGCGAACCGGCCGCCAGCGAAAACAGCAGCGGCGCATCACCGATGATACCCGCATCGACGGCGCCCGCATTCAGTGCCTCCGCCAGCGGTGCCGCTGCCGGGAACTCCGCCCATTCGATTTTATAATTGAGATTATTGAGCTGCTGTGCCGCTTCCATCTCGGCATGCATATTGCCCTTCTGGTCGGCAATGCGCAGTGTGACGGTTTCCGCCGCAGCGGTTCCACTGGCAAGCATCACTAACAGGGCTAAAGCTTTTCTTTTCATTCTATTTTCTCTTATATCGCAAAACCCCAGACTACCCTGTTGTGCTAAAAGCCCAGATGCCGATTTCGTCTGAGGAAAATCATCCTGCGCATAAGCAGCACAACGCTTTTGGCCGTCGATTCTCATCATCCCACATTTGTTGTGAACGGTTGGGATAGCGAGGGTTCACAGAATGTGGGCCTGGCTGCTGCGGCAACTTCGCAACGAAATGTCAGTTACGCAATGTGGCTTGTCAGTTATGCGTGAGCAGCGTGCGGCGATGTGGTCCAGACTGAGTACAGACCCATAAGGAGAACCTCATGCTGAACCACCCTGCTGAAAAATACCGCCCCTTTCCGGTGATTGAATTGCCTGACCGTCAGTGGCCCTCGCGCCAGCTCACCCAGGCACCGCGCTGGCTGTCCACCGATCTGCGTGACGGCAACCAGGCGCTGGCGACACCCATGGACAGCGCCCGCAAGCTGGAGTTTTGGCAGCTGTTACTGCGCTGCGGCTTCAAAGAGATTGAAGTGGCGTTTCCTGCCGCCTCACAAACTGATTTCGACTTTGTACGCCTGCTGATTGAGCAGCATCATATTCCGCAAGGCGTTGCGATTCAGGTACTGACGCAAGCACGCAGCGATCTGATTGATCGCACCTTTGAAGCCCTGCGCGGCGCACCGCAGGCGATTATTCATATGTACAACGCCACGGCACCGTTGTTCCGCGAACGCGTATTCCGCCAGAGCAAAGCAGAGATCATTGAGCTGGCCTGCGCTGGGGCACGGCAAATCCGCGCCCAATGTGAAGCACAAAACGACACCGCCTGGACCTTCCAGTATTCACCTGAAACGTTCTGCTTTACCGAACCTGAATTCGCGCTGGAGATTTGTGAAGCAGTCGCAGCGATCTGGCAGCCGGGGCCTGAACGCCCGATGATTATTAACCTGCCCGCCACGGTGGAAGTGAATACTCCGAACGTGTATGCGGATCAGATTGAGTATTTCTGCCGCCACTTTAGCCAGCGATCGCAGGTGGCGATTTGCGTGCATCCGCATAACGATCGCGGCACCGGCGTGGCCTGCGCCGAACTGGCGATACTGGCCGGAGCCGATCGCGTTGAAGGCTGTTTGTTCGGTAATGGTGAGCGCACTGGCAATGTCGATATCGTGACGCTGGCTCTGAATTTATATACTCAGGGCGTAGCGCCGGAACTCGATTTCAGCGATATCCAGCAGGTGCTGGAAGTGGTGACACGCTGCAACCAGTTGCCGGTGCATCCGCGCCATCCGTACGCTGGTGAGTTGGTGTTTACCGCGTTTTCGGGTTCGCATCAGGATGCGATTCGTAAGGGCTTTGCCGAACGCAATGAGCGTCAGGAGGCGATCTGGCAAATGCCGTATCTGCCACTTGATCCGATCGACATCGGTTGCAGCTACGAAGCGGTGATTCGCGTCAACAGTCAGTCCGGTAAAGGCGGTGCCGCCTGGCTGCTGGAGCAAAACCATGGCCTGCAGTTACCGCGCGGGTTGCAGCAAGACTTCAGCCGCACTGTGCAGCAGCAAACCGATGCTCACGGCCAGGAGATGACCCATCACGCGTTATGGCAGCTGTTCTGTCAGCATTACGGCTTAACCCAGCCTGCGCGGCGTTTGCTGGACGCGGAAAGTCATAGCGATGAGAAAGGGGAAACGCGGTTTAAAGCGCAGGTGCAGGATGGCGGACAAACGCTGACGCTGGAAGGCAAAGGCAACGGACTGCTGTCGGCGGCGGTCGCGGCACTGCGTCAGCGCTATGATCTGGCAATCAGCATTGAGGATTACCACGAGCATACGCTGGGTAAACGCAGTGATAGCCGCTCTGTTACCTACATTAGCTGTACCAATGCACGCGGCGAACGTGCCTGGGGTGTGAGCATCGATAATGATGTGACACGCGCCTCATTACAGGCGCTACTCAACGCAGCCCACGCTTTTCTGCCGCAGGAAAGTAGTTTGCCGGTGTAACGCCGAGCACGCGGCGGAACATCGCACTGAAGGCGCTCGGGCTGTCATAACCGAGTTCGAGCGCCACCGTTAACACCGTTTCGCCCTGCGCCAGCCGCGCCAGCGCCACGCTGAGGCGTGCGCGGCGCACCCAATCGCTGAACTGCAAGCCCGTTTCGCGGTTAAAATGACGCGCCAGCGTGCGTTCAGCGACACAGAGTTCGCTGGCCGCTCTCGCGAGTGTCCAGCTCTCGCCCGGTTGCTGATGAATTTGCTGGCACAGTGCACGCATCCGCTCACTTTCCGGCCACGGCAGGCCGAAGGGCAGCACATCCATTACGCGAATTTCATCGAGAATCAATTCATAAATGCGTTCCGCACGACTGCCAGAGGCGTAAGCGTCCGGCAATGCCAGAGCACTGACGATCAGCTCTCGCAGTAGCGGGGAAATCTGCACCACCTGACAACTGGCAGGCAGATCCGCTCGTGCGAGCGGATCGACAAACAGCGTGCGTGCCGCCACGGCACCCACAATCTGCAGTGCATGCCCGGTGCCCGCCGGTAACCACACGCCACGACTCGGCGGCACAATCCAGCTGCCCTGCCGGGTTTCGACTTTCACTACGCCGCTTAAGGTATGGATCAACTGTGCACAATCGTGGTGATGCCATGACTCAGCATCACCGTGCACATAATCGTGCGCATAAGGCACCAGCGGACGCTGGCTAAAATCGAAGTTGAGGCGCTGGCTCATTTAGCGCTTCAGGTATTGGTAAACCGCCGCCAGGTCCTGCTCGCCGTAACCGGCATCGACCGCCTGCTGCCAGACATCGACGATGTTCTCCAGCGCGGGCAGTTTGGTCTCACCCGCAGCATCCAGTGCCAGTCTGGCATCTTTCAAGGCCCACACCAGATGCATCTGCGGGGTGAAATCACCACTGGCGATCATACCCAGTTTCATTTTGGCGTACGGGGCTGCCAGCGGGCCACCATCCAGCACTTTCCACAGATCGTCGGTGCTGAAACCAAACTGCTCCGCCAGGCGTGTACTCTCCGCCAGACTTTGCATCAGGCCAATCAGCCAGCTGTTGACCACCAGTTTCATACGCGAGCTGGCACCCGCATCACCCAGCCACTGTGTGCCTTTTCCAATTGCAGCAAACACCTGCTCAGCGGCCTGCGCTTTGCTTTGATCGCCGCTGGCCATCACCAGAATCTGCGCATTTTCGGCAGGCGCTTTGGTACCGGAAACCGGCGCATCGATAAAGAGCACGTCCGGACGTGCGTGTTGCAGGTCGGCAATCAGCGCATCAGTCGCTTCCACGCCAATAGTCCCCATCTGGCAGACGGTCGCGCCCTGCTTCAATGCACGGCTTGCTTCGGTCAGCGTCTGACGCGAGGTGTCGCCGTCAGACAGCATCGCGATCACCACATCGGCACCCTCTACGGCCTGCGCCGCGCTGTCGCTGAGTTGCAAACCAGCATCCAGCAGGTCTTCACCTTTGGCACGCGTGCGGTTCCAGCCGCGCACCACGAACCCTTTTTTCAGTAAGTTTGCGGCAAAAGCGTGCCCCATTGCGCCTAAACCTAATACCGCCACGACGGGTTGCTGACTCATCTTGATTCCCTTTTATGCATTCAGACAAAACAGTCAGACTGACAGAAATTTCTGCGCGCAGCCAGGCGAGAGGTGCGCCGAAAGGCATTTTTTAATCTCAACCCCGACAAGGCACAGGGTTAATCAGCATGCTTTTAAACAACCCTGGGCGCTTTCTGGCGAGTAGGATGGGATAACGATTTACCGGGTTAATTTTATCATTCGGCAATGACACAAGAATTCGTCTTCATCGCTATTCGATTATTGGAAAAAGTTCGCATATGATAAATGGGAAACTAACACTCTATAAATAATTACCGATGTCATCAGAAAACCAAAGCTTAAAAGTCACTCGAGAACGTGGAAGACCCCGAGTCTTCGATATGGACGACGTTTTAGATAAAGCAATGATAGTATTCAGAAAGAAAGGTTATCACGCTTCATCAATAGCCGACCTGGGCGAAGCCATGAGTTTAACGGCTGGAAGTATATATAAGGCGTTTACTGATAAGCGCACCCTTTTTTTGCGGGTATTTGAACGCTACATTGCCCTCCGTAATGCCGATTTACGTCAGCGGTTGCAACATTTCCCGGATGGCAGATCGCGGATTGAGGAATTACTGCAATTTTATTTAGACTCTGCGGTTGAGATTGAAGGGCGTAGAGGTTGTTTGGTTGTTGGGAGCACGGTTGAACTGCAAACGCTGGATGAAGAACTTTCAGCGTTAGTCAGGCAGGCCGTGTTGCGTAATCAAAACTTTCTCGTTTCGCTTATTATTGAAGGCCAGAAAGACGGATCTATTTCCTCTCAACTGGATGCTGAAACTGCGGCAGGCTTATTGCTGTGCGTGGCATTCGGCATGCGTGTGGTAGGTAAAGTTCAGGATGTGACTAATGGGAAAAAAACCATTACTATGGTGATGAAGGTTCTGGAATGATTCATTTGCCATATTAGGAAATAGTCATTTCCTAATTAAATTTAATCATAGCGCTCTCCTGACGCCTGTGATCCCTAAGAGGAATTGATATGTGCATCAATGATGTAGCGAAGAATCACAGAATGGCTATGGAGCAGGATGTGGCACCTCCAAAAGATATTTCAGAAGAGGAAGCCCTGGGGCGCGTTGTGGGCGAAATTTTAAGCGCGGGAAAAACGCTCAGTCGTAAAACACTGTGTTTTGAATTGCTCAAAAAGCTGGATGAAGCTGAAGAATCATCAGTTAAAAGGCACTATTCAAATATTTTTAAGAAATTATTGTCTTGTTAGCTTATAAATAAAAAGCGCATCCGTTTGATTGCTTTTAATATCTCTATTTTGAGCAATCATCGTTTCGTGTCGCCGACATCCTTTTTGTATTCGATAACATCATGGGCCAGTGCTTGCCGTTACGCTTATTCTTCTCGTTTCTGTATAAGAAACATCCCAATCATGGCTCAAACAAAGTAATAGGGAATAATCTGCTTTCCCCAGCGCAGAAAAAAAACAAAATCACCTCCTCATCAGATAAGAATTAATTATGTTTTTAAGTCATGAGGATAATAAAAATGAAAGACCCTATACAGCGTCGCATCCCGTCAAATTTGTCGCGCATTGAATTATCTGAACAATGGCAAATCACTTACTGGACGCTCACTCTGCATACGACTCAGGAAAGACTTACCCGGGCGGTGCGAGAAGTAGGATCAGAGACCGAAGCTGTTCGCCGATGGCTCACTGAGCATCCTCCTGCCCGACAACCTCAGTCTTATTAAGGTGATAGGCTATCGTCATGACACTGGCGGGATAGACGCATAAGGACAACGTGAGCGCAGTTTCACTATCGTTATGGCTTATGAATCCATCCGGCAGCCGCTCAGTCGTTTGCGTTGTCCCTGTTCAGCCCATTGCCAACAAAATAGCCATGAGTCAACGGCCTTTACGCAGCAAACGTCACAGCCCTCTCCCTGCCTGAGGTATAAAACGCTAATAACAGCATTTATTTAATATAATGCGTGAAAATGTAATACCATTTATCGGCAAAACTATTAACATATGCGCGATTAATGTTCCATTTGGTTCATTCCACGTCTTTATACGGTCTTTCATAATGAAAATTGCTTTACTGCGACAGGCACCGTTGCTGATGCTGCCTGCATTATTCCCTTTGCAATTGATGGCGGCGGATAATGCCAGCAATACCATGGTCGTCAGTGCCGCGCCCGCGGGCACCGGTTTGTCAGAGCTGGATACGCCCGCGGCGGTGAGTGTGGTGTCTGGTGAGGATATGCGTCATGCGGCACCACGCGTCAACCTCTCGGAAAATCTCGCCAGCGTGCCGGGCATGCAGATTCAGAATCGCCAGAACTATGCGCAGGATTTGCAAATTTCCGTGCGCGGATTTGGCTCGCGATCAACCTTTGGCCTGCGCGGTATCCGCCTGTATGTCGACGGTATTCCCGCCACGATGACTGATGGTCAGGGACAAACCTCAAATATCGACATTGGTTCGATTGATCACGTTGAAGTACTGCGCGGCCCCTTCTCAGCCCTGTACGGCAACTCGTCGGGCGGTGTCATTAATGTTGAAACCCAAACCGGTCAGCAACCCACCACGCTGGAAGCCAGCACCTGGTACGGCAGCTACGGCAGCTGGCGCAACAGCGTCAAAGCCAGCGGTGCCACCGGTGATGGCACGCACGCCGGTGACGTGAATTACACCGTGTCGGCCTCGCGCTTTACCACCCATGGCTATCGCGATCACAGCTCGGCAGAGAAAAACCTCGGTAACGCCAAACTCGGTGTGCGCATTGATGATGTCAGCACCCTGACGCTACTGTTTAACAGCGTTCACGTGGATGCGCAGGATCCCGGCGGTTTGACCGAGGCGCAATGGAAAGATAATCCGCGTCAGGTTGCCAGTAACGTAACGCTTTACAACGCGCGCAAAACCGTCGACCAAACGCAGGCTGGGCTGCACTATCAGCGCCAGATGAGCGAGAATGACGATCTCAGCGTGATGATGTACGCCGGTGAGCGTGAAACCACGCAGTATCAATCGATTCCGATGGCGACCCAGCTGAAAGCAGGCTATCCCGGCGGCGTGATTTCGCTGGCTCGCCACTATCAGGGGATTGATACGCGCTGGACCCATCGCGATACCGTGTTCACCCTTCCTGTGACGCTGACCGCCGGTCTCGACTATGAAACCATGACCGAAAAGCGTAAGGGTTATCAGAATTTCACCACCAGCAATGGCGTGACGGATTACGGCGTGCAGGGTGATATGCGCCGCAATGAACGCAACCTGATGTGGAACCTCGATCCTTATCTGCAAACGGCGTGGCAGTTCACCGATAAGTGGTCACTGGATGCTGGTGTGCGTTTGAGCACGGTGAATTTCGACTCCAACGATTATTACGTCACTTCCAGCGATCCCGATGACAGCGGTAATCGACGTTATCACCGCTGGCTGCCTGCCGCCTCACTGAAATATGCGATTGATAATAGCTGGAATGCCTATGTGTCTGCGGGCCGTGGCTTTGAAACGCCTACGCTAAATGAGTTGTCTTATCGCTCAGCCGATCAGTCTGGCCTGAACCTCAATCTGAAGCCGGCGACCAGCGATACGGTTGAGCTGGGCACTAAAAAGCGTATCGGTAACGGTTTAATTACCGCCGCCGTGTTCCAGACCGATACCAAAAACGAAATCGTCTCTGACAGCAGCTATGAAGGCCGCACCAGTTATAAAAATGCCGGTGAAACCCGTCGTCGCGGGCTGGAGTTGGGTCTGGATCAGGAGTTTGGTTATGACTGGCACCTGAAAGCGGCGTGGACCTTGCTGGATGCGCGCTATCGCTCTAACGCCTGTGGCACTGAAAGCTGTGACGGCAACCGTATTCCAGGCATCGCACGTAATATGGCCTATGCCGGGTTAGCCTATGCGCCGGATCATGGCTGGTATGCCGGCGGTGATGTGCGCTACATGAGCGACATTGCAGCGGACGATGAAAATGATGTCAAAGCACCCTCTTATACCGTATTTGGCCTGAACTCGGGTTATAAGTGGCTGGTACAGAACTGGACGCTGGACTTGTTTGGTCGCGTGGATAACCTGTTTGACCGCACCTATGTGGGTTCAGTGATCGTCAATGAGAGCAACGGTCGCTATTACGAGCCGGCGCCAGGACGCAACTACAGTGTTGGTCTGACGGTAAGTTATGCGTTTCAGTAACTGACATCGCGCCTGATAAAAAGCCCTGCAACCTTATTCGGATTGCAGGGCTTTTTTTATGCCGTTTTGACAATGCGCATGCAGTGCATGAGCATGCCTGACCAGTCGGTTTACTTCAGCAGAGCCAGCACGTCGGTGGTTGAGCCGGTTTCGCCCAGACGCGGGAAGATACGCTCAACGCTGTTTTGGTGGGTATCAGCGTTCAGACAGGTCATCGCATCTGTTGCCAGCGTGACGTTGTAACCTAGCTCGTAAGCCTGACGCGCAGTGGATTCCACGCCAATGCTGGTGGCGATACCGCACACCACCACCTGAGTGATACCACGCTGCTGTAACTGATCGTGCAGATCCGTATTGTGGAAACCACCCCAGGTCTTTTTCGTCACGGCAATTTCATCGGCTTTCAGCGCCATTTCCGGTACCAGCACAGCCCAGTCGGCTGGCAGTTCGCCACTATGACGCGCCTGCTCGTTACGGCCTGGTGCGCCACCGGCGACATTCACTTTCACCACCGGCAGGTTTTTGTCATGAAACGCCTTAACCAGCTGTGCACAACGCTCAACCACGACATCGGCTGACAAAGGCGCAACAGGAAGACGGACAATGCCGTGCTGCAGGTCAATCACAATCAGGGCGGTTTTTGCGTCTAAGGTCGTTAAAGCCATGGGAATTCCTCTCAGGATTATTGGTCGGCAATACGTTGCAGTAAGGGAATAGCGGCCATTAAAATTTTCTGCTCCGCACTATTAAGCGTGGTTGCCATGCTCTGGAGTAGCCAGTCATCACGTTGTGCACGATTGGCGGCGATCAGCCTCAGGCAGCTTTCGGTCGGTAGATAGCGGGTTTTACGGCCGTCCAGCGGATCGGCTTCCCCTTTCACTAACCCCTGCGCCTGCAAGCTGGCAACGGTCGCACCCATCGACTGGCTGCGCACGCCTTCTAACCCGGCCAGTTCAGTTACTGTCATTGCGCCATCGCGCACCAGATATCCCAACACAGAAACCTGCGGCCAGGTAAGATCGCCCGGTGGGGCCGATTCGCGCAGACGTCGCGCCAGTTTGCCATTCACGCTGCGTAGAGTCGCAGCCGCGCTATTCAGGTCGCTCATGGCACCTTCTCCTTACTGATGAAGCGCGAGTATATAAATACGAAGGCAAACTGTGTAGTTTACCTTCGTATCAATTTGTAATTGGCACTCAGGGCCGCTTGATATAATGAATCAAACTGTGAAAACGCAGCGGCGTGCTGAGGGGATTGCGATAACTGTGCGCGACATCCGCCGCAAACTGGTGCGCTTCACCGTTGAGCAGGCGACGCCAGGTTCCCTCCACGCACAGCAGCAGCTCACCTTCCAGCACCACCACCTGCTCAATCACGCCACTTTCGTGTGCGGAAGAGTCGCTTTGTGCACCGCCAGCAAGGGTGACTTCCAGCAGATCAAAACGCAACGCGGCATCATATGGCAGCAGCGGCTTCACCTGCATTTGCGCATTGGGTTGGCTAAACGTCGCGGCGATACCCGGCGGTTGATCGCTACCCTGAACAAAAAACGAGAAAGGCACATTGAAACCGGTAGCGATTTTCCACAATGTCGCCACCGTCGGGCTGGATTCACCGCGTTCGATTTGGCCCAACATCGCTTTGCTGACACCGGTGCGATCCGCTGCCAGTGTCAGGCTCCAGCCGTTCGCCTGACGCAATTGTTTTAACGCCTGGCTCAAATGTTGATGCAGATTTTCCATGATATCTCCTGGCAAATTCGCGCGCAGTGTAGCACTTGTGCGTTATAACACACTCGTGCGATAGTGTGCGTTATAACGCACAGCAGGATGCAAACCGATGATCACCGCCACTTCGCGCAACGCTTTCTCTTTCCCTATGCTGGTTTCCGGCTTTATTGCGGTGCTGGTGGGATACAGCAGCACTGCCGCATTGATTTTCCAGGCCGCTCAGGCTGCAGGCGCCTCGCCGGAACAGATCGGCGGATGGCTGTCGATGCTCGGCATTGGCATGGGTCTCGCCTCTTTCGGTCTTTCGGTGTGGACACGCATGCCCATTCTGGCCGCCTGGTCGACGCCGGGGGCGGCACTGTTGGCCACCAGCGTGCAGGGCCTGACCTTAAATGAAGTGGTCGGCGTTTTTGTGGCGACCAATGCGCTGATCGTACTGAGTGGCGTAACCGGACTGTTTGCCCGCTTGATGAACCACATTCCGCAATCTTTGGCCGCGGCAATGCTGGCGGGGATTTTGCTGCGCTTCGGTATTGGCACCTTTATCGGTTTACAAGGCAACTTCGCCCTGTGCGGCAGTATGTGTCTGGTGTGGCTGTTAAGCCGACGCTGGCTGCCGCGCTATGCCATCATTCTGGCGCTGATCGCTGGCGTGCTGGTGGCGGTGGGTCAGCAGGCGATTCATTTCCCGCCGCATGCTCTGACGCTGAGCGTGCCGGAATTTATCATGCCGCAGTTCACGCTGGCATCGCTGATTGGGGTTGGATTGCCCTATTTTCTGGTCACCATGGCCTCACAAAATGCACCGGGCATTGCGACCTTACAGGCGCATGGCTACCAACCGCCGGTTTCCGCTCTTACTGGCTGGACCGGTTTTATTGCGCTGATCTTGTCTCCTTTCGGCGGCTTTTCGGTGTGCATAGCGGCCATTACCGCTGCCATTTGCATGGGAGAGGATGTGGATGCCGATCCGAAACGACGCTGGATGGCCTCCGCGATTGCCGGGATTTTCTATCTGCTGACTGGCTTTACCGGCGCGCTGATTGTCATTCTGTTAAGTGCCTTGCCGCAGGTGCTGATCGCCACGCTGGCCGGGCTGGCGCTGCTGGCTACCCTCTCCGGCAGCCTGCAACGCGCTCTCGCCGAGCCCGATCACCGTGACAGCGCCATCGTCGCCTTTTTAATCACCGCCAGTGGTATCTCTCTGCTGGGGATTGGTTCTGCCTTCTGGGGATTAATCGGCGGCATGATCACCCATCTGGTGCTGAGCCACCGCGCACGCGCTTAAAATTTCAGCAACCGACGCTTACACGCGGGAAAAACACCCTGTTTTTCCCCCTTTATCAGCCGTTTGATTCCCCTGCATTTGGCTTAAGATCACCAGTATCGCCAAATACACACACTATTTTGCTTCAGGCAACCACCGATAAGGGCCCTACGAGTGGCAAAAACTTTTCTGCGCAGCGGCAATCTGGATTCGGTACTGGCACTGGGTGAAAACGGCCAGCCGGTCTGGGCTTCTGCCCTGCAAATCCGTGAAACACTGCGTTTACGTCGCCAGACGGCGCTGGCAAACTGCCTTGCCATTCCCCAGGCTAACGAACGTGGGGACCGCCTCGACTGGTATGCGCCCTTTAACGGCAAAGTAAAATCCTGGCGCGGTGCCAGCGATCATGAGCGGCAAAAAGCGCTGGAACTCCTGACGCTCAACCAGCAGGATTTACTGGCCGCAAGTTTACGCGCGCGTGACGCGGAGAATCCGGCGATGCGCCTGTTTGGCGCCTTACTGAGCAAGACGTTGCAGTTCCCGGATCAGCAATATGTTTATCTGGTTGATGGCAAACCCGTCATCACCTTCTGGGGCTTTGTCGATCCGCAGGCGCGCTCACGCGATGACGCACTGGCCTGTCTGCGCGACAGCCTCGAAGAGGATTTACCGCCGTTGCTGCCAGAACCACCGGCTGCGGTTATCGTGGCGCCGGTTATTGCGCCTTTGATTGAAGTGCCTGCCGTTGTGGCTGCACCCGTGGTGGAAGAGCCCGTTGAGATCGCCCAGCCTGAACCCGAAGCGCCACAACCCGCACCTGAGCCTGAGCCTAAAGTTGAACAGCCGCCTGTTCGCCGCCCTTCCGCATTGCGTCCATTGGCATTGCTGCTGCCGGTTGCCGCCGTGGCTGCGGCTGGCGTAGCGTTCTGGCTGCACAGCTCAGCGCCTGAAGCCACACCGCCTGCCCAGGTTGCCGATGCACCGGCTCCCGTTTTCACGCCACCGCCAGTGGTCGCGAAAGCTGAGAAACTGGCCGCCACGCTGCCACAAAAAACCGCCACGGTCACCACTGCGCCTGTGCCTGCCGCGCCTCCTGCGCCGCCTGAGGTGATTGCTGAACATACGGAACCGGCCAAGGCCGATGACCTGGTGATGACCACCGAAGATGCGCGTATTGGCTCCGTGAAGTTTATCAACGGCACCTGGCGCGTGATATTACGACAAACTAACCTGCCAACCGGTAAGCCACCGAGCCTGCGTTACCAGCTCCGTAACGGCAAAGGCATCGCTACCATTACACAGGGCGACAATATCCGCTGTAAAGCCGATGTGACTGCCGCAATGACGGTGGACGGCACCATGGTGGTTCGCAGCCGCTATACTGCGACCTGCAGCGACAAATCGCGCTACCGCATGCCGGAACTGGTGTGTAAAGCCGGTGATGGCATTGCCAGTTGTACTGCGCAGTACGGCGCAGATCAGGTCTTCCCGTTGACGATTAAGCGTGAGAGTAAGTAAACATGTTGGCTCCCCTCATCGATGACAAACAAAAAATCACGCTGATTGAAGATAGCGGTGTGCAGTTTCTCGATTTTGGCTTACGTCTGCCTGCCTTGCAGGCGCGCCGCCAGTTCGTTCGTCAAACCGCTAACGGTCCGCTGCTGCGTCTGAACGTGGACGGTAACAGCGGCAAATTTTTGCTCTATCCCGAAGATGGCGGTGCAGCAGAGGTGGTACGTCCCGAGTCGGACATTGCACTGGCAGATTCGTTAACGCTGCTGGCACACCAGTGGCTGCCGCTGCCGGTGCTGCGCTGCACCAGCGGTCGCCGTTTTATTGGCGGCCCGGATAACTGGGCACGCCTGCACCTGGCACCGCTGGCACAGCCCGATGCCGCAGGTAACACCCATCGCATTACGCTGGCGTTTGACACCCGTATCGTGCCGGAACAGGACGGCGGCGAACAGCACGGTCTGAGCAAAGCCGATGCGCAAAACGGCGTGAGTTTCGCCCTTGCCTGGCACAACTATGAACTGGGTGAGTTTCTGGACCACACCTGGGTGGATGGCTGGCTGCGTGAAACCTTTACTCAGCAGGTCAACGCGCTGGAATCTCGCCGCGAGCAGGAGCTGAATCAGGCGCTGCGTGAGTTTGAGTATCAGGCACACTATCTCAACCTGCTGGAGCTGCTGGGTGAGCAGTTGGATCTGGCCGAGATCTACATTCAGGCCACCTCGCTGCAAACCCCGGCGGTGAATGTCGATATCATCCTCGACGTTGGCAACTCGCACACCTGCGGCATTCTGGTGGAAGACCACGCTGAAGAGAGCAACGGTCTGCGCCAGACTTACGAACTGCAACTGCGCGACCTTTCTGAGCCACATCAGGTCTACAACGAGCTGTTTGACAGCCGTCTCGAATTCGCAGAAACCCGCTTTGGTAAAGCAAACTTCTCACTGGAAAGCGGCCGCGAAAACGCCTTTATGTGGCCATCGCTGACGCGCGTTGGCCGTGAAGCCAGCCGCCTTGCCCTGCTGCGCGCGGGTACCGAAGGCAGCACCGGTCTCTCCAGCCCGCGCCGCTATCTGTGGGATGAAGCACGATATCAGCCAGGCTGGCGCTTTAACGCCCATGGCAGCAGTGATGAGCCACAGGCAACTGCGCTGCCTTTCACCCTGTTGCTGAATGACGAAGGCCAGCCGCTGCACGCGCTGGCGGAAGACGATCGCCTGCCGGTGTTCTCTGCCAGCTACAGCCGCAGTTCGCTGATGACCTTTATGCTGTGTGAGCTGCTGGCTCAGGCGATGATGCAGATGAACAGCGTGGCACAGCGTCAGCGCATGCCGCAGAGCCAGGCTCCGCGCCAGCTGCGTCATGTGATCCTCACGCTGCCTTCCGCGATGCCGAAACCGGAACGCGAGATTTTCCGTCGTCGCATGCAGGAAGCCATCGCGCTGGTGTGGAAAGCCGAAGGCTGGCATCCGGCTGAGGAAGATTTCAGCGTGCAGAGTCAGGCGAAAAGCCTGCGCCCGGTGCCGGATGTGCAGATGGAATGGGATGAAGCCACCTGCGGACAAATGGTGTGGCTGTTCAATGAAACCCAGGTGAACTTTGCCGGGCGTGCGGAAGATTTCTTCAGCAGCATGGCGCGTCCGGATCGTCCACGTGAAGTCGACGAAGTACCGGGTAAAAGCCTGCGCATCGCTTCTATCGATATTGGCGGCGGCACCACCGATCTGGCCATCACCCAATATCGTCTCGATGACGGCCAGGGTAACAACGTTAAAATCACCCCGCGCCTGCTGTTCCGTGAAGGCTTTAAAGTCGCAGGCGACGATATTCTGCTGGATGTGATTCAGCTTTGGATTCTGCCTGCACTGCAACAAAGTCTGCAGAAGGCTGGGCTGACGCTGGCTGAACCGCTGATGAACAAGCTGTTTGGTCACGACAGCCGCATGGATGGGCAAGCCACGCTGCGTCAGCAAGTCACCCTGCAGCTGTTCATCCCGCTGGCGCAGGCCGTGCTGGAACGCTACGAAAATTGGGATCCGCTCGACAGCCACAGCGAAATCAATGCGCTGTTTGGTGAGCTGGTGCCACAAAAACCGGCCAGCAGCGTGCTGGCGTTTGTTAACGGTGAGATTCAGCGCACGCTGGGCGGCGACAACCGCTTCGATCTGCTGGATGTGCCTTTGGTTGTCAGTATGGCGCAGCTGCACGGTGAGTTCCTGCAGCATCGTATGGCGATCATCCCGGCCCTGCGTGCCATGTGCGAAGTGGTGTCGCTGTATCAGTGCGATGTACTGCTGTTAACCGGCCGTCCTTCGCGCTTCCCCGGCATTCAGGCACTGGTACGCCATCTGCAGCCGCTGCCGGGCAGCCGTATTTTGTCGCTGGAAGGCTATCACACCAGCGACTGGTATCCGTTCAACAAACAAGGCCGCATTGATAACCCGAAATCCACTGCTGCCGTCGGCGCGATGCTGTGCCTGCTGGCGCTCGATCTGCGTCTCAGCAGCTTCTGGTTCCGTGCGGGTGATTTCGAGCCTTACTCCACCATTCGCTATCTCGGCGTGCTGGATGAAACGGCCACGCTGAGCGATGACAACCTGTGTTACAGCGAGATCGACCTCGACAAAGGGGATTTTGCACTGGATCGTAAAAGCAGCTTCCGCATTCGCGGCAACGTCTGCCTCGGTTTCCGTCAGCTGGATAATGACCGCTGGCCAGCTTCACCGCTGTACAGTCTGAGCATCACCGATCCGCATCTGGCACGTAAAGTCGCCGGCGAAAGCATCCTGCGTATCAAGCTGGCGGTACAGCCGGGGCCGGACAACTTTGGTCCGGAGCGTCTGGTGCTGAGCGATGCCCGCATGGATGACGGCACTCGCGTGCCGCTTGAACAACTGAGTCTGAAACTGAATACGCTGTCTGCGACCGGCAATGCCAACGCGCAGTATTGGATTGACAGCGGGAGCGTCTGCAAACGATGAGAACTGCCAAGAGAGCCACCTCTGTTACGCCCGCCAAACGTCTGAGCCTAATGCAGGAGACGCTGGACGGCGCACTGAACTGGATTGAAACCCATCAGGCGCAGGCACCGCGTCTGGCACTGGAAGCGGATACGCTGCGGCTGCAACTGCGCCGCGCGCGCGTGGAAAGTCATGCGCTGGCGCGTCAACTGGGACGTCCGGTGACGCTGGCGATGTTTGGCCAGTCACAGGCGGGCAAAGCCTGGCTGTTGAGTGAAATGGTGGGCGATGCGCAGGGCCAACTGATGGCGCGTCTGGGCGATAGAATTGTGAACCATTTCCAGAACATCAATCCCGGCAATCTCGATTTTGCCATTGCCACCCGCTTCAGCCACCAGCGTGAAACCCAGTCCAGCGCCTGGCCACTGGAGATGACGCTGCTCAATGACGTGGAGCTGATTCGTCTGGTGCTGGCCTGTGCCAAAACTGAAGCACAGCCAGACAGTGCGGTGATCGATGCCGCGCTGCAGCGTTTACAGCGCCATCGTCAGGACGAGCCACAGCCGGGCCTCGACAGCGATGCTTTGATTACATTGTGGGCGTGGAGCCGCCGCCAGCATCGTCACGCCGAGGTACTCGATCGTCACTTCTGGCCACAGGCGGTGGAACTTGCTCCGTGGTTAAACGTCGATGACCGCATTCAGCTGTTTGCGTTGCTGTGGCCTAATCAGGTGGCACTCAACGAACAGCTGCGTAATCTGATGCACCTGCGTCATCAGCTGCGCCAGGCACCGCGCCTGCTGGCACCTCTGAGCCTGTTAACCGATGACGCCTCGCTGCCTGCGGAAAAACTGATCAGCAACGATGCCGACTGGCAGGAAATGATTGAAGTCTGCCCGATTGTCGCCAATCGTGTCGCTAAACCACAGCAGGTGCCGTTGGGCCTGCTGGCGTTGCTAACGCTGGAAATCACCGTTCCGCTGAATTCAACGCCGCGTCAGGCACTGTATGACGAAGCCGATATGCTGGAGCTGCCAGCGCCCGGCCAGCCTGCCGATGTGGGTCAGCAAGAAGATTTAGCCCAGCTGCGCAAACGCGATCCTCTGCGGGCGGCGCTGCTGGAGCAGAAACGCGCACTGCTGCCGGGACTGTATGCCGCGCGTCAGGGCATCGACCTTATGCTGATCTGTACCGCCGCCAGCCAGCGTCAGGATACCGACATTGCGGTTAACGCACTGCGTGAATGGCATATCCATCAAACCGTAGCGGCCAGCGGCGAGAAGCCACGCCTGATTTGGGCGATTACCCCGCACGATGCGCGCTATCAGCAGCAGCAGATTAATGTTGATGAAGCCGTACAACGTCAGATCGGGCAACCAGGACAGAGCTGGGGTTCCATGCTGGCACTCGATCGTGCCGGTGTCGATCGCATGGGCAGCTGGTTGCAGGATGAAATGCAGCCAGAAGCACGTCGTGATCGTCTGGCCCAGCAATTAAGCACTTTGCAGCAAAAGCTGGTAGAGCGTTTGCAACCGTGGACCGAATCCACTGCCACGCCAGAACAGGCGGCACGCAAGCAGGCGATTTCCGATACCTTGCTGAAATGCTTGCAACATCGCACTGGCCTGCACGGCGAACTGCTGGAGCGCTTGCAGCCTTCGCGCGAAGCGGTGCGTCAGCTGTGGCTGAGCCAGAGCAGTGGCACTGTCGTGCAGCACAGCGCGAAAACCGCTGCGGCTGAGCAGATCTATTTTGGTATTGGCTTCGAGTTTGACCTGTTTAAAGATGAACCGGTGGCCCCTGCGGAACCGCGTAACAGCAGCGGCCAGCGCGATCAGCAATTCCCGCAGCAGGTGTTTGCGCTGTGGCTTGAACATCTGCGACAGTTGCCGGAAAGCCGGAGTTTGCTGACGCTGCTGAACGTGGATAAGCCGACCATGGAATTGCTGGTAGAAGAGCTGATTACCGCCAGCTTCCGCCTGAAGGTATTAAGTAAGCTGCAAAGCGCGCTTAACGAACCGGATGCGCAGGCCAGCGCGCATGAAGCGCGGACCGATCGTCAGGTCTCGCGCGCGATGACGGTGTTGGGTGATTTTGTCGCCTGGCTCGGCTTCCTGCAGCGTCCGGAGAGCGAGCGGCCTGAGAGTCGTGTTAATCGCGGACAAACCATCTTCGCCCGACCACCTGCGCCGAGCGTGAGCTTCTCGCCAGGTCAACGTTTAACACGTTTGTCAGCCGCACCCGCCAATCATACCGCCTATTATATCTATGACTGGCTGGTGGGATTAAATTCGGTCATTGTGGAAAACAACGGCTATACCGGCGGCAGCGACCTGCCCGCCAATGCCCGTCAGATGCTGGCGATTCTACTGCTGCCGCTGCACGCGTAATCAGTCATGAATCAGGCGCAGCTCGCCTCGCAGCTGCTGCGCCGCCTCTTCCATCAGCGCCAGCACCGGTGCAAATTCCGCCTCACTGGCCAGTGCAACATGACGTAAATGCAGTTCAGCCGGCAACGCAATCCCGCCTGTCAGCCAATCCCACAGCGCATCCAGATTACAGCCAAACTCCCCGCTGCAGCCGCTTTGCGCCACAAACTCACTGTAAAACGCCTGGCGATCGGCCAACTGCTGGAAATCAAAAGAGAGGGTCAACATGGTTAGTTCACCTGTTTGAAGCTGCGATAGTGATCGGTGGTGAGAAAGATCAGTCCATCTGAAGAGTAAAGCAGACGATCGGCGTCGCGGTGGCCGCAATCGTAATTCACATCGGCTTCATACCACTGACGCCCTTGTTTCATCGGCAGACGCTGCTCACGATTGCTAAAACGATCGCCACCAATCGCCCGGCCAGGCAATACGTTGCACAAGTCGCCTTTGCTCGGGTTCCAGCCCTGACGGCGTGCTTCACTTTTGGTGAGATAAAGATCCGGCAACTGATGATTTTGCTGTAACCACTGGGCCACCGTGTGGGCATCGGTGAGTTTGGCAATATCTGTGCCCTGTGCAGCGGTTTTACCGGTTAAATGCGGCTTAAGCCCGGCCCAGGTAGCGGCCAGCGCGAGAATAAGTCCAATCCAGAGTTTCTTTGACATAGTGACATCCCGAAGTGCAGGACGCCGATAATAGCAGGATTATCGTGAAGAAGAACGCGGGCCAGCATGGCTGGCCCTGGCGGAGGTGTTACTGCATCGCACTCGCGGCTGGCACGGCATGTCGACGCCATGCGCCTGGCGCCACGCCATACTGACGTTTGAAGCTGCGATTAAACGACTGCTGCGAATCAAACCCCAGTGAAATCGCCACATTAAGGATCGGTTCGTTGGTGGTCGTTAAACGGTCCGCCGATTTTTTCAGTTTCTTATTACGAATGTACTCGCCCAGCGGATAGCCGGTGTGCTCTTTGAACATACGCTGCAGGTGCCATTTCGAATAACCGGCGCGCCCTGCTACGGTGTCCAGATCCAGACGTGCTTCAATGTTGTTATCAATCCAGTCGATCAGATCGTGAATAAATGCGTCGCTCATCATCCCATTTTCTCCCGTCGCCTTAACGAACAGTATCAGTATCAGTTGCAATTACACTTTAAGGGTGACTGACTATGACATTTAATGCAAGTTTTATTATTGCATTAAATGCCGCACTCGCCGTAGGGGCTTTTCCCCACTGAAACGAATCGATCAAAACAGCACATAAAGTGTATCAGATATTCTTGCAGATGCAGTTTGCAGCAGCCTACACTCATCGCGTTTTAATGCAATCTTAAAAGTTGCAGATTTTTCGTACATGTCCTTTCTTTTTTCACACCAACGCGGAATAACAACAATGCATCTGCAAAC